>DLOP01000095.1:994-6216 GCA_002478505.1 Lachnospiraceae bacterium UBA7481 | reverse complement strand
AGAAATAAATAAAATCTGTTGCTTTTTCGCATCCATTGACGCTGAGTACGCCATCATACTTTTCTGCAACTTTGCCATCTTCGCCCACCAGTTCCGTGCGGTTAGCAACACAGCCTACCGTCATGCCATCCAGGCGGATGAACCCGGTCACCATATCCTTTGCATAGCCTGCCTTTACCTCGACAAAGTTATTGTCATCTGCAATATTGCTTAACAAAATGGATGTATCGCCTACGCAGTCCGCAAGATCAGGACAGATTCTGTTCAAATCATCCGTGCAGTCAGCCAGCGCAACATCATCATTATTTCCAGGGATCATGGAAATGAGTTCACGAAGCTGTGCAATGATATCTTCTTCACTTCCCACAAAATCAACTACGCCGCTTTCTTCTGCCTGAAATTTAGCTGCTGCAGTATCATTCTTATCCGCGTAATTACCATCCAGCGCATTCGGAGAATTTACGAAAAGCTTTGCTTTCTTCTCCTCCATGAAAGTAAAATCCGTCATAGAAGGAACGATCGCCAGTCCTCCACCACATGCGCCGAAAACTGCAGTGATCTGAGGAACGACGCCTTTTGCCATCGTCTGCTTAAAATAAATCTCCCCAAGGCTGTTCAGCGCATCTGTTGCCTCCTGCAAACGAAGTCCGGCAGAATCGATCAGTCCGATCACCGGCGTCCCCGTCTTCATAGCAAGATCGTAAATGCCAACAATCTTCTTTGCATGCATCTCACCGATGCTTCCGCCGAGTACGGAGGCATCCTGGCTATATACATAGACACGATTGCCTTCAATCGTTCCGTAGCCGGTAATGACACCGTCAGACGGAGTATCATTTTGTTTCAGGTTAAAATCAGTTGCCCTGGCCGTCACCTTAGCGCCGATTTCAACGAAACTTTTTTCATCGAGCAAAGCTTCTATTCTTTGACTCGCCGAGCTTGTTGAAGTACCCATTCTTTTGACCTCCATATTATTACTTAGTATTAAGATTCCTATGTGGGCAAACCACACCTTGAATATTATAGCATATATATTTTTTAAATCCTAGGATTTTTTTCATTTTTTGGACAAATTTTACAATCAAAAAATAACTGGTGGATCATAACATAAATTCTTCCAGAAGCGACTTGACTACATAGGGGAAGTCCCTTACTTCCATTGTTTCCGGCTGCCACAATTTCTGCATGGCACAAACTTCCCCGTTGACCAGCAAAAATCTGATGCCGATCTGTTCCCTCTGGGCCGCCGGTCCTTCGATGGCTGACGGGTATAATGTCACCATTCTGATTGTATCACAGTCTCCTGTCAGCATAGGCATGGTGTCTGACGGAAACATCCACGAAGTCTCAGACTGCACGCATCCTGTAACTGCGGTTGTCCCCTGCACTGCAGGAACGCCAATTTCCCTGCTTTCATAATGTTCTATGCCATAATTCATCAATGCCGAGGTGTCCTGCCATTTATAATTCCGATGGGGCGGCCAGCCGGAAGCCAGCACGACGCTGATAAATACCCGATCCTGATTTTCCAAAGCTCCCGCAAAACAATAACCGGCAGCATTTGTAAATCCGGTCTTGATCCCAAGGGCTCCGTTCATCTGCTGCAAAAAAGCGTCTTTGTTATAAGCGCTGATCGTATGTCTTCCTTCCACGTCGCAAAATTGATAGGACGACGTCTGGATAATACTGCAGAATTCCTCATTTTTTATAGCATACGCGCTCAAAATCGCCAATTCCTTTGCCGTTGTGGAATGCGCGCCGTATTCATCTGCCGCATCCAGACCGTTGGGGGTAATAAAATAAGTGTTTTCCATGCCAAGAGACGCAGCTTTCTCATTCATCATTTCTGCAAATCCTTCCACACTCCCGCCGATATGTTCTGCGATCACAACCGCAGTATCATTGTGGGACTCCAGCATCATGGAATATAACAGATCGCGGACATAATACTGTTCTCCCGTTCTGAGACCGGCATGTACCTTGGGCTGTGATGCGGCATAACTGCTCACGGTCGCCAGTTCATCCAGTTTCCCGGATTCCAATGCCAGAATACATGTCATGATCTTGGTGGTGGATGCCATGGGCATTACGGCGTCCTCATTTTTCCCATAAAGAACTCTTCCGTTTTCTGCATCCATTAAAACTGCCGACCCTGCGTATAAAGAAAGCTCCGGCGGCTGCTCTCCCTGCTGCAGCACATAATTATTGCTGACAAGAGCGATCACCGGAACATCGGAAACCTCCTCAAAATAAAAATGTAAAAACGGAATCAAAAAAGCTGCCACAAGGACAACCCAAATGACAGCTTCTCTAATCATGTGAAATACCTGAAAATCCTTTTCATTATCTACACTGCTGTTATTATTTCCGGCCTTACTGGTTTTCATACATAAAACTCCGGATTTTTTTTAATTATATGCACATCCCATACCGGTTATACATCCACCTTCATGCTGATCTCCTCCTCCGCCTGTGCCGCAAAATCAGCCATCAGGTCCGGATTCATCGTCGGAAGCTCCTGAATGGATGACACACCGAAGCTCCGGAGAAACTGCTCTGTCGTCCCAAATAACAGCGGCTTCCCAGGTGCATCCAGCCTGCCGACCTCCTCGATCAACTCATATTCCAGCAGCTTATTGACCGCATGATCACAGCTTACTCCCCTGATCTTTTCAATCTCGCCTCTCGTCACCGGTTGTTTATAGGCAATGATGGACAATGTCTCTAAAACCGTATCTGTCAGCACATATTTCTGTGGGATCCTTGCAATCTTACTAAGGTATTCAAACGCCTCCCCTTTGGTCCCCAACTGATAAGAGCCTTCCAGCTCCACCAGTTCGATTCCCCGGTCTTCTGCCTGATACTTTTCCTTCATATGCGCCAGAATACTGCGCGTCTCTTTCTTGTCAAGTTCCAGCGTATCCGCCAGCTTATCTAAGCTGACCGAGCTTCCCATGGCAAATAATATGGCTTCTATCATCGCTTCTGCTTTTGTCTGTTCCACTTTATCCTGTTTCCTTTCCGTTATAATATCATCATCTTCACCAGAGTCCTCGCAGTGCTTCCTCTGATCCGCTTTGCGAACCGTCCGTATTTTACGGCTGTTACATGATCGCAAACGCTTCATCCAATGCAACCGGCGAAGCCGTATCGGATCTTTGTATAATGATATCGTCAAACAGCCTGTCCTGCTCAATATAGATCTGACCCACCTTGATCAGCTCCAGAACCACCAGAAAGCTGACAATGATCTCCATCCGGCTGTTCTGCTTTTCCAATAGTTCACGAAAACTGCACCTTTCATGTTCATTCAGATAACAGAGGATATAATGCTGCTTTTCTTCCAGCTGGACCTCATCCTTCTCCACATTGCCGAACCTGCTTCTGATGGGATCGATACGGTCCTCCTGGCGTTTTATCATCTCCTTAAAAATTTCATTGAGCTTCTGCAGCGTCATATCGCCTACCAGCTCCTCATAATCCACCGGTTCCCTGTAATTTAAGATCTCCTCCGGTATGGACGGCATCTTATATACGGAACGCTGCGCGTCAAGCTGCCTGTCCTTCAGCTCATAAGACATATATTTATACATCTTATATTCGATCAGCTTCTGCACCAGTTCTGCACGCGGGTCTTCCTCCTCACCCTCCTCATTGACCTCTTTGGGGAGCAGCATCCTGCACTTGATATCCACCAGCGTCGCCGCCATGACCAGAAACTCACTCATAATATTCATATCGCTGTGTTCCATTGCCCTGATATAATCCAAATATTGTTCCGTGATCTCTACGATCGGAATATCATAGATATCCACTTTGTTTTTTTCTATCAAATGAAGCAGAAGATCCAACGGTCCTTCAAATACTTCCAGCTTTACCGAAATTGCCATGATTCCTGTCCTGTCTTTCCCTTATTTTCTATTGTTTTTCTTATTTTAATATTCCATACCCGCATTCCGTTCATGCATTTCTCACCTTGGCATCCGCATCAGATCCACCACCACAAGCTCTCCCGGATTAAATATCCGAAGCGGCAGTGTATGCATACCCAGCCCTCTGCTGACGATCATACAGCCATTCCGGTATCCGATCAATCCGCCTGCGCAATGGGGAAACAGCTTATATTTTGGCGAGATCAGCCCCCTGTTTTTCGAAAACGGAAGTCTCATGAAACCGCCATGATAATGACCTGCCAGCGAAAGATCTGCGCCCCAGTCCGCATAAGCCTTCCCATATTCCGGATTGTGCCCAACCAGAATCTGATAAGAATATTTATCCTTGACGCCCAGCTTTTGCTTCACATAAGAAGCCTCCATCTGCGTTTTGCCGCGCTTCCGGTAAAATGCAAGCTTCTGTGTCAATCCGGAGATCCTGATATTGGTACCGGGAAGATACTTTCCACAGTTGTCAAGCAAAATGGCGCCGCAGCTTTCCAGTGCGTGGCAGAAAGAAGCATATGTTGTTTTATAACGCCATGGCATTTCCTTCAGTTTTAATTCGTGATTGCCCATGACATAATAAACAGGATATTTTTTGCTCATGGCAACGATCAGCTTCGCTGCAGGATTCAGATCCGGCTCTCTGCCGGCCGTGATCATGTCTCCTGCCATGATGATACAGTCCGGATGCTCATGCTCGATCGCCCGGATCAGCTTTGCATTGTCTTTTCCATATGTCTTCTCATGCAGATCAGCCAGCAGGATAATCCTGCAGTCCCTTGTGATCTTTCTGGTTTTGATCCGATAAAATATCTTTTTAAAATGCGTGGAATCCGACCACATAACTCCCGAAAAGAACGCACTGAAAAAAGAAATCAGAAATGTTATAAGCTTCATTCTCTCTATCTCCATATGAAATACAATATCTTGTGCTATCTTGAGATTATAGCACAAGATATCATTTTAGAAAAGGGATTACAAAAGAAATTGTGCAAAAATTTTACTAAAATAATCGGAAAACCCCGCTGATTCAACATTTTCACCCGCTAAAATATCTACGCTTCCGATGACTTTATCGCCGAGCCGATAGACCGCCGTCCCAATCACTGCTCCCTGTTCGATCGGCGCCGTCAACCCTTCCTGATAAACGATCTCTTTCTCTATTCCGTCCAGCGGCGTTCCATCGATCGATAAACACCGGAATTCCGAAGCATAATTGGCGGAGACACTCTCATATTCCCCTCTTGCCACCGCCGCCGGCAGCAGCGGATCCCTATTTTCATC
>DLOP01000095.1:189-868 GCA_002478505.1 Lachnospiraceae bacterium UBA7481 | reverse complement strand
TCGCCGTAGAGGTATAACCGGTCTTTAAACCCGTTGCGTAGGGATACTGCCTTAACAATTTATTGGTGCTGCTTAACGTAAAAATGTTATCTCCTCTGGGGGTATGATGCACAATATCCTCCATCCAGATACCGCAGTATTGAAAGATCTCCGGATAATGAGTGATCAGTTCTCTGCTCATGACCGCCACATCATATGCGCTGGTATAGTGATTTTCTGATGACGTCAGTCCGCAGCAGTCTTCAAAATGCGTATTCTCCATGCCAAGGGATGCCGCCTTCTCATTCATCATCTCTACAAACGCCGCTTCCGATCCCGCAATATGCTCAGCCATGACTACGCTTGCGTCATTGCCGCTGGAAACTGCAATACATTTGATCAGCGTCTCTACCGACTGTATTTCCCCGGCTTCCAGAAAAACTTTGGAACCGCCCATAGACATTGCATAACTGCTTGTCACCGCCTCATCGTCCAGCGTAACCCTGCCGCTCTCCATCGCATCAAAGATCAGCAGCAGCGTCATGATTTTTGTAATACTGGCAGGACTTCTTCTTTCGTCGCCATTCTTTTCAAAAATCACGCTTCCGGTGCTCGCCTCCATCAGCACTGCCGACGGCGACGCAAGCTCCAATGGAGCCGCATTTACCACGACTGTCTGCATGAGGTTCATCATAATAAT
>DLOP01000095.1:0-161 GCA_002478505.1 Lachnospiraceae bacterium UBA7481 | reverse complement strand
TTCATATTTCCCCTGCATAATAACAATCTTACAGTAAGTATATGAGGCGCATGATGTTCCTATTCCTTTTCCGGGTTCAAAGCAGCGGTACGTTAAGCGTCGATGCGGCGATGCTGAGATCCTGCGGCTCTGTCAAGACAAAAAACAGCCCGCTTTCGCGG
>DLOP01000068.1:9992-10152 GCA_002478505.1 Lachnospiraceae bacterium UBA7481 | reverse complement strand
ACATAATTCCATGAATTGGACATCAACGCATCTAAAAGTCCCTCCGTATAATTGTAAAGCTTATACTGTATCTCCCCACCGGACGAAAGACTTTCTGCATTTGTTAAAAGCGCAAACAATGTTTCTATTACGCCGTCGATCAGAAATTATACGCTTTCGG
>DLOP01000068.1:393-9865 GCA_002478505.1 Lachnospiraceae bacterium UBA7481 | reverse complement strand
GAGGCGCTTCAGCAGAAGGATTATCTGCTGATCAAGGAGGCGCACCGATGGGAATATACTTCATTTAAGGTCTATCTGATCATCGTGCTGACATATACATTTATGACGATCATATGGACGATATTAAATTTTATCAATATCCTGAAGCATAATAGGGAATTGGAAGATATGCGGATTGAGGCAAAGAACGAATTTCTGGCCAATATGTCCCAGGAGATACGTATGCCTGTCAATGCAATCATTGGTATGGATGAGATGATCTTAAGAGAGGATATCAATGACCGGATCGAAGAATACGCATACAATATCCAAAATGCCGGACAAAGGCTGCTGACTCTGGTCAATAATGTGCTGGATTTTTCCACGATTGAATCAGGCAGGATGTCCATTGCAAAGGAATCATACCGGCTGGATGAGGCATTAAATGATATGATTCATCTGCTAAGTTACCGTGCAGAAAAAAAAGGTCTGGAAATCCAGCTGGATGTGGATAAAGACCTGCCGCGCTCTTTATGCGGCGATCTTATCAGGATGAAGCAGATCATTTCCAATCTTTTGACGAATGCCGTTAAATATACGGATCAGGGATATGTAAAGCTGACGGCAGGGGGTGCGGTAGTTGATAATGCCGTATCGGATGGTCAGGAAAAAACGGAAGATACGGAAGTATTGATGCTTGAGATATCCGTAGAAGATACCGGCATCGGGATCAAGACGGAAGATATGGATAAGCTGTTTGACAGCTTTGTCAGATTGGACCAGGAGAAGAATTACACGGTAGAGGGAACAGGGCTTGGACTGAATATCACAAAGAAACTGGTAGATATGATGGGTGGTGAGATCAGTGTGGAGAGCGTCTATGGAACAGGCACCACATTTACGATCCGTATTCCACAGCAGATCATGGATCATCATCCTATCGGCAATTTTGACAGGGCATTTTTAAGGAGGATGAAGAAGTCGAAGCGTTACAGGGAAACATTTACCGCGCCGGACGCATGCATCCTGACAGTAGATGACAATGAAATGAACCATCAGGTCATCAAAGAGCTTTTGAAGGATACGGGAATAGGGATTGACGCTGCCATGAATGGTCAGGAGGCATTGGAATTCTGCCGCGTTAAAAAATATGATTTGATCTTTTTGGATCATATCATGCCGGATATGGACGGCATTGAGACGCTTCATCTTCTGCGCGAACAGGCGGATATAGATACGCCGGTGATCATGTTGACAGCCGATACGCCGGAAGATTATCTTGCACAGGGCTTTGACGACTGCCTTACAAAACCGTTTTTGGCGGAACAGCTGGAAAAGATCCTGCGGGCATATATTTCCAAGGAAAAAGTCCGCTCCACGGCAAAGGTTATGCCGAAGCAGACAGATGCTGGGAAATCTGAGGATAAGAATACGGAACATGAAAGCAGTCAGATCGACCGGAAAGCCGGATTGATCTATTGCAGCGGCAATGAGGAAATGTACGGTGTTATCTTAGATACTTTCCGGAAGCAGCGAGACCGGTATCGCAACGGTCTAAAAGGATATTTTGCAAAGAACGATTGGAAGAATTATGCCATTTTGACACATTCTTTAAAGAGTACCGCATTGACTATCGGGGCGAAGTCACTTTCCGAACTGGCGGAGAGACATGAGACAGCAGCAAAAACGAAGGATCCCGTTACGATCCGGGAAAATTTTGATGCGCTGCTTGCAATGTATGAGGAGGTATTGGAAGAAATTGCCATAATTTTGGATTGAGGTAATATAATGCAAAAAATGCAAAAAATTTGAAAAAATACTTGATTTCTACCCTGAAGTAAAGGTATGATACAGGTATGAAAAATCGTAATAGAAAAAGAAAAGATTTTTTTAAGGAGTAGTGAAGAAACATGAATACTGAAAAAAAGACTTTATTGATTGCAGATGACGCTGAGCTTAACCGTATATTGCTGAGACAGATATTTGAAGATGACTTCAATATACTGGAAGCGGAGGACGGAGATCAGACCATTCAAATACTGAAAGAACAGTCGGATAAGATCTCGTTACTGTTTCTTGATCTGGTGATGCCCGGCAAGACGGGTCTTGAAGTTTTGGATTTTATGGATTTCCAAGGTTATATGGAGACGATTCCTGTTATCATGATCACCGGCGAAGCCACTGCTCAGACAGATGAGAAGGCATATGAGTACGGCGCATCGGATATTATATATAAGCCGTTTAATGCAAGGGTCATCAGACGCCGTACATTAAATATTCTGGAGCTTTTTGAAAATCGCTTTAATTTGGAGAAAAAGCTGAAGAAACGTACCAAAGAGCTGATGGAGAGCAAGGAGAAGCTGGAAAAAAGTAATGAGTTCCTGGTAAATGCTTTAAGTTCCGTGGTTGAGTTCCGTAGTCTGGAATCCGGTGAGCATATTAAGCGGGTAAAGTTTTTTACGCGTATCTTCCTGACATATTTGAAGAAGTTTTATCCGGAATATGATTTGTCAAAGGAGCAGATCGACCTGATCGTCAATGCTTCTGCACTTCATGATATTGGTAAGATCGCTATTCCGGACAGTATTTTATTAAAGCCTGCAAAGCTTACCAAGGATGAATTTGATGAAATGAAGAAACATACGATCTATGGCTGTGAGATTTTGGAGAGATTTAAGCAGGAGGATAGTGAGTTTTACCGTTACTGCTATGATATCTGCCGTTATCACCATGAAAGATATGACGGAAACGGGTATCCTGACAGAAAGAAAGGTGAAGAGATCCCGATCTGGGCGCAGGTGGTATCAATTGCAGACGTTTTTGATGCGTTGATCAGTATGAGGGTATATAAGACGCCTTATGCGACGGATACTGCATTCCAGATGATTCTGGATGGCGAGTGCGGCGTCTTCTCTCCGAAGATCATAGACTGCTTCCAGATGGCAAAGAGCGTCCTGTTTGAAACATCTGAGAAATTTTCTTTTGCGGATTTTAATGAAATCGAGAACAGTTTGGATCTGCCGAAACGGTAAATACCTAATCGTATGACAGTTTGATCCAAAGATAACAGATTTTAATGATAATAACAAAAATGCCTGACCGAGGTTGCTGACCAGGGTCAGGTGTTTTTTATTTTGCATCCGCCGGAGACCCTAAGGAAGGGGTGATTTCATCAGAGCTTCCATAGGAACGGATTCGACAAATTTACATAAAATATTACAAAATAGTGTATAAGGATACAGCTAAAATGTTACCAAATTGTCTATATGTTATCTTTGGAGTTATCCTTTGTATCCTGATCGTATTCTGTTGCGCTTTCTATTGGAAGAGGAGACGGATCATCCATAAAGTCTGTTGTATGTGTATGGAGGATAAATGCCGTCTTCTGGATGATCTGGTGAGACCCTTTGGTTATTCTTATGTGGTATCGCAGGATCTATTTACGACGCGTATAGACGCATGGCAGCGGGAATTCGGATATTGCGGCCTGTATGATAAGACGGCGGCCGGGTTTCATATGATCATAGACTGTCTTCCGGTTTACTTTAATTATTGTGGAAGGACATGGATGATCGAATTCTGGAAAGGTCAGTATGGAATCAATACCGGTTGTGAGATCGGTGTTTACTATGCGGACAGCATCGTGGAAAAAGAACAGTTGAAGAAGACGCTGTTTGAATGCGTGGATAATGAGGATATGCAGAAGCTTTCGTTTACGCTGTCAAAGAAAGGATGCGATCTTGCGCGGCTCTCAGGAAGACACTGGTGGCTGACCGCGTTTTTGACAGGAGAGTTTTCCAGACCTTCCGAGCTGACGATGGATGTCAGGATGACGCTGGCAGACTGCGAGATGGCGGAAGCGTTTGCGGATGGACTGCTTAGGACCGGTTACGATAAACGGATTTATCTTTCCGGCAATCAGGTGGCGTTTACCTTCAAAAAGGGTATCAAATGCAAAGGTTTGTTACGAAGGATACAGGCGTTCATTGTTCAGGTTTGCAACCGTTTCTGGTGCCGGGTCTTCCGGATGGCTACCAGACCATTTCAAATGACGGTTGACAGGGTGCTTTATCTGTACTTCTTTCTTCCGTTTGCATTCCGCAGGACGTTTAGGAGAAACCGGTTTCGGAAAAGCAGAAAAGGAAAACGTTAACAAAGAAGGCAGGGTTTTGAAGGAAAGGCAAAATTATGGAAAAAGACCGGAGGTCATAGATATGGGATATATGTCGCGTCTGAATAAATCCTTTGAGGGAGCCGTCAGGCTTCCTCTTTCGGATTGCTCAAAATATGTGGTCATCAGTGACTGTCACAGAGGTACGGGAACGACAAATGATAATTTGTTAAAAAACCAGAATTTGTATTTTGCCGCATTGCAGCATTATTATAAAAAAGGATATACCTATATAGAGCTGGGCGACGGAGATGAACTGTGGGAGAACCGCAGCTTAAAACAGATCATAGAAGCGCATCAGGATGTGTTCCGGTTGCTGCACCTTTTTTATAAGGAGAAGCGTCTTCATATGCTGTACGGAAATCATGATATGATAAAAAAGAGCGGTAAATATATTGAAAAGCAGTGCAGGGAATATCATTGCCCGGAATATTACAGCGTAAAGCAGGAAGAATCTGCTATAGAAGATTATGCCGCCCGGCAGCAGAATCCTGTAAGAAAGGGATGTTGCGGATGCAAAAGAGGAGAGTGCTGCCCCCTTCCCCAGGATATGAAATTTCATTCCGGACTGATCCTGGAGCATTGCGGATGCCAGGATACGCCGGACATCTATCTGACCCATGGTCATCAGGCGGATCTGCTGAATTCCACGCTTTGGAGAGTGAACTGTTTTCTGGTCCGTTATCTTTGGAAGCCACTGGAACATTTTGGTGTGCTGGATCCTACCAGCGCTGCTAAAAATTATACAGTCAAAGAAAAAACGGAACGCCGTCTGAAAAAATGGGCGGAAAAAACGGATCATGTATTGATTGCAGGCCATACGCACCGTCCCGTTCTGTCGGAAACGGAGAAGTATTATTATAACAGCGGAAGCTGCGTTCATCCCTACAGCATCACCTGTCTTGAGATCGAACATTTGCAGATCAGTCTCGTAAAATGGATGGTGACCGCCAAACCGGATATGAGCCTTTATGTACAAAGAAGCGTGCTGGCAGGACCGGTGACACTAAATCTGTCATAAAGCCCCGCAATTTTAAACCAGTTAAATCTCTCTAGTTGACGCATTGAATATTTTATTAATACTAAAAAATATTAATATAAACAATGCCAAAATTTTATTAAATATGTAATATAGTTATACTTATATTGCAAGTATATAATATTTATATAAAATTAAGGAGGTGCAGAGCATATGAAACAGCAGAAGAAGAAACTATCGTGGAGACAGCGGACAGCTTCGCTTATGGTTATGGTACTTATAGCAGGAATCCTGTTTTCAGACATGTCGTCAGTGTATGCAGCCGAGGGCGTGCCGGAGACGGAGGAACAGGACAGTGTGTCAGAAGCAGAGGCACAGGCCGACGTGTTAGAAACAGAGGAACAGGTCGGCATACCGGAGGACAGGAGTTATACGGGAGAAGGCTATGCGGTTGACGCAACTGTGACGACATACTGGGAAGGCGGCTACAATCTGTGCGTGACAGTGCGCAACACGTCGGAGCAGATAATACATAATTGGGGCATCCTGTTTGAGACGCAGGATAGCATAAAGGATCTTTATAATGCGGAAATATTGAGCGGCGGAGAAAGAATTTACCTGTTGCGCAATAAAGTATATAATCAAGATATCCCTGTGGGCGGCAGTGTGGTTTTTGGCTATACGGCGTATTACACAGGGGCGGCGGACGTTCCGGAGGAATATGCGGTATCTTCTATAGAGAAAGCAGTGGAGAGCGATAGCTTTACCGTCAGCTGTCTGGTCAGTGACGAGTGGGAGAGCGGCGCGGTAGTGCAGCTTATGATTGAAAATACATCAGAGGAGACGATCGAGGACTGGATTCTGGAGTTTGATTCGCAGATGCAGATCGAGGAGTTGTGGAACGCGGATCTGGTTTCTTATGAGGCGGGGCATTACGTCCTGCGCAATGCCTCTTATGCCCAGAATATTCCGGCGGGGGAGATGGCTGTAGTAGGGATGCACCTGTCAACAGCGTCAGGAATAGAGGGAGAGGCGCTTGAAAACGTCACGGTCAGACAGATCGTTCCGTCCGGAGAGAGCGGATCAACGCCTTCGGATAATAACGTTTCAGATAATGACATTTCCGGCAATGAGATACCGGAGGGGACTATCAACCATCTTTCCACAGGCGGGGACGGCGGGGAGATCTATTACAAGATTGCTTATGAAAGTGATGTGGTCACTGCTCCCGACGGGCTGCCCTGTATCAGGAACCAGTTCCTGTTATCTGCTGATGATACAGTGAATTTTGCGGAGGTGGAGGAGTATCTGGCGCAGAACGGCGCACGGATCGTAGGGTATATCGAAGCCACCAATGACTATCAGGTAGAGATGTATCAGGATACGGATATGTCAGACCTGCAGGAACTGACGGAGCGGATCGGCGTGCAGGCATGGGTCAGACATATCGGGCTGAATTATCTGTGGCTGGAGGAGGCGGATTTCCATACGACGGATCCGTGGTCTGAGTCAGGCAACGCAGCCCATGGCGATCTGAGTCCAAATTTCCCGAAAGGTCATAACTGGGGACTGGATGCCATCGATTATGTGGATGCACTTGTAAATGCGGGAGTGATCAGCAGCAGTTATGCTTCCACGTCAAGCATCACAACAGACCATCTGACGACGGTCAGGATGGGGATCTATGATACAGCGTTTGACGAATGGCATGAGGATTTGAGTAATAATTTTGTGTGGGCATGGAATAATTTTACACAGTATGAATGTGGTGATCATTCCAATTGCCCGGATCACGGGATGCACATAGGGTTAAAGGATGCATTTGAAGCGCAGCTAGAGAGAGAGGGAGGTCGGCAATTAGCGCATGGTACGCATGTGGCAGGAACTATGTGCGCGGAATTTAATAACGGTACCGGCATCAATGGCATCTGCATTAAAAATGAGTTGTACGGATATGCTGAGCATGGACCAGAATGGACTATGCGGGAAAATAAGATTGAAGAGAGAGCACGTACTACATTTGAGGCGGAATGTGGTTTTGGCATACTGATCACAAACCATGTCAAGGTAATTAATTACAGCATGGGCATTTGGGACGGCTTGGCATATGCGGCATCTGTTGACACAGGGGAAGGAAGAGATAAGGCGAGGAATTATTTGGATGTACAGTCCGGATACATGGAGGAGTTCCTTGGTCAACTATTGGAAAACGGATATGATTTTTTGATTGTTGTGGCGGCAGGAAACGGCAATGATAAAACATATTATAGATGTAATCCGATTGATAAATATATAGCCGGATATATTTCGGCGGGAGATGTGAATATAGAAATCGCTAAGGATGAAAGGGCTGTTGATAATTTAGGAATTAAGTTGGAAGTCAGCTTTAATGCCTCCGGAAATGTTGAAGCAAAATATAACAATGTTTTTGCTTATATTTCTGATAAAAGCCCCTGTTATGACCATATACTCTGCGTAGGTTCCGTAGATTATGATAAATACGGAGTTTATCCAATTTCCGATTTTAGTAATGGCGGAGGCAGGGTTGATATTTATGCCCCCGGATATTGTATCTACAGTACCTATCTTACAGGATGTGCCCAGTCTAATTATGAGTGGATGCTTGAGGATGAAAATAAAGATTACGGAAGATTAAGCGGAACTTCCATGGCTGCGCCGCATGTGTCGGGTGTGGCGGGACTTGCCTATAATGTCTATCCTGATATCAGCGCTGCTGATCTGAAACAGATCATCATAAATACTGCCAAAGATATTAACGGAGTCCCTGTTTTGAATGCCGCTGATGTGATTGAGGCTGTCGTACAATATAAAGAAGCGGATAAGACACAGGGATATACGATACAGCTTCATGTAACAAATGCTAATGGAAACGGGGTAAGGAATGCAGTGGTTGAAGTGCATAAACGGTCAACTTATTCGAGTATAGTTTTGGGCGCGGTCATAACAAGCAATGCGGTAGGCGGTACTGTAGTATACAGCGGAAAGACGGATGCGGCAGGAAATATCAGACTGGATATTCCACAGGGAAATTATTATGTGTTGGTGGATGGAGAATATAGCGGTGTGCTGGAGGAGATCAGTGTCAGTAACGAGGATATCATAAATAAGCCTGTCAAAGAGATCACGATGCCGGACTATCTGCCAGAGGTAACGCGTGGATTGAAACTGCAGCTTGGTAGTAGTACTGCGGGAGAAAATGTTAGTTCCTATGGGTACATCAAAAATGCGGATATCAGATTCATAAAAGGATGGATCGATGTTGATGGCAAAGAAGATATCCCTTTAGAGGATTATGTCAGGGAAGAAGTGACAGCAGACGGAGGAGAGGAGGTAGCGGTGTACCATACCAGAGAAACCTTGGGGGATATCAGCGCGCGGCTGCCTGAAGGGATCTATACGGTGGAGGTCACGCTGCCTAATGCAGAGCCGAAATATTATCATATAATCATATCAGATAATTATGACTTTACCTTTTATCGTTTTGATATGTGAGGATATGAAAGCAAAATTCAAAATATAATTATCGTAAGAAATGTATACATATAATAAAGAGGAGGCAGGCAGTGGAAGAAGAAAAAAAGGAATTGAAACAGGAGTCTGCAGCGGAAGAAGAAAAAAAGATACATAAGAAATTTAAGAAAAAAATTCTATTGCTGATACCTGTATTAATTATGCTGGGTACCGGTCTGTTTTTGGTGCTTCGGGAAACAGGCGTAATCAATAAGTATGTGTATGAGGAAGTGGACAATCTGGCAGAGCGGGAAGGGGTGTGTTTTGATAATCTTTTGTTTTCCTATATGATAGTAGTAAACCGTGGAGGTCAGAGGGAAGAAAGACGGCTTTGCATACTGAATAATGGGGATGTGTATGCTTTTGAGTGGAATGATGAATCTTCATGGGATTGGTATGTTAGTGAAAGGCAAGCTGAGGAGAAAATGCTCGCAATAGGTTATAATGATGACAACTGGGGGAAGATGGAGAATGTTGTCTATCTAGGAAGATTTTCCGATAGTGCAGTAAGGCGTTTAAACAGATATGTAGATAATTTTGATCTCCTTGCAGAATATTATTATTTAGACCCCCCCAGGGCTATGCCGCAAATATCGGTGCCGGATGGAGGAGGCAATCAACAGGTGGGGGAAGATAAGGATGCAAATGATGAAGAAGTAGAATGGATAAGTTATCAGGCAATTCTATACTGGCATAAGCAGCCGAAAGACTGGCTAGACAAGCATGAGCAAATAGAGTGGTGTCGTATGCACCAGACATGGTGGGGAGGATATGAGAAGGAGTTTTTGAAGAGATCATTGGATGAAAACGCC
>DLOP01000068.1:0-297 GCA_002478505.1 Lachnospiraceae bacterium UBA7481 | reverse complement strand
TATCATACGCAGGGCGCTTGTGAGCTCGCCAATGATATATCTATATTGCACAATGAAAGATTGCCGGTAATAGACTTTCGCAAACGCCTAAATGTA
The DNA here is from genome assembly GCA_002478505.1 of Lachnospiraceae bacterium UBA7481. GTDB lineage: Bacteria > Bacillota > Clostridia > Lachnospirales > Lachnospiraceae > NK4A136. Next base: position 201 of record DLOP01000068.1, on the reverse strand, counting down.
TACATATTAGAGAGGAGAGGCAGGCAGTGGAAGAAGAAAAAAGCGAATTGAAACAGGAATCTGCAGTGGAAGAAGAAAAAAAGGTACATAAGAAATTTAAGAAAAAAATTCTACTGCTGATACCGGTATTTATTGTGCTGGGTACCGGTCTGTTTTTGGTGCTTCGGGAAACAGGCGTAATCAATAAGTATGTGTATGAGG
>DLOP01000076.1 GCA_002478505.1 Lachnospiraceae bacterium UBA7481 | reverse complement strand
CACCGGCTGACAGCCAGGAGATCCAGAACTGTCAGTTTTTTAAAATTTTTGACGAGCAGCAGCTGGAATACATACTGATTGCATCGGGCGTCAGTGAAAATACCTATCTGGTCGGAAAGATGGCGGCGTTTCAGCTGCAGAGCCTCCTTGTGGCTTATAAGGAGCGTTTTAATAAAGACAATTTTATTAAAAACCTTCTGCTGGACAATCTGCTGCTGGTAGATATCTATAGCAGGGCAAAAAAGCTGCATCTCCAGATCGATATGAAAAGAGTGGTTCTGATCGTGGAGACAGCTTCTTGTAAAGACAGCAATACATTAGAATATGTAAAAGACTGTGTAGGACTCAGTGGCAGCAAGGAGATCGTTACTGCGGTGGATGAGAATAATGTGATTATCGTAAAGGAGCTTCCGGAAAGGCAGGACAAGGCGGAGATCGAGAAGACGGCGCAGCAGATCGTAGCTTATCTGAACAAAGAAGGTATTGAAGGGGTTCGCCTTGCGTATGGCACCACGGTGGGTGAGATCAAGGAAGTCAGTCGTTCTTATAAAGAAGCAAAGATGGCGCTGGATGTCGGAAAGATCTTCTTTTCCGATAAGGTGATCATCCCTTACAGCGAGCTTGGTATCGGTCGTCTGATCTACCAGCTTCCAATCCCTCTTTGTAAGATGTTTATCAAAGAAATATTTGCGGGAAAAAGTCCGGATGAATTTGATGATGAAACACTAATGACCATCAATAAATTTTTTGAAAACAGCTTAAATGTTTCAGAGACATCGAGACAGCTTTTTATCCACAGAAATACGTTGGTGTATCGGCTGGATAAACTGCAGAAAAGTACAAACCTTGATCTTAGGGTGTTTGAGGACGCTATTACGTTCAGGATCGCTTTGATGGTAGTCAGATATATGAAATATATGGAAGCTCAGGAATTTTAAAGTTAGGAAAACAGAAGAAGCAGATGTTAGGAGGAACCGATGGCTGATAAGAATCGATTAAATAATACAGAGGATCTGCGGGCGGCGATCGCAGAGCTGCAGATGAGGATGGAAGCGCGCGACCGGCAGAGGGAAGAAAGCAATAATCTTGAAAATTCATGGATCCATAAAGAAGATAATACCGATGTGGAAATAGGAGAAGAAATATACGAAGGAGAAACGCAGGAAGCGTATGATACGGCTCAGGAGTCAGATGAGGACATTCCGGGATCATACGAAGATGCGCAGGAGGTATTCTATGAAGATGATCAGGAGAGCGCGCTTACAGAAAGGAAAAAACGCATTATCAGGGAAACCACAGGAGGAACGGCAGATCAGGAGGAGTACAGGGATGCCGTGGTAAGAGAGCGGCGAAATGAGAAAGTAAGAGGAGAGGCATACCCTTCTAAGGAACAGCCGCAGTATGAGACAAGGGGCACACATTCCAATTCCGGCGGAAAGAGAAGAAGAAACAGGACTGACGGCGACGTGATCATCTCTTTAAAAAATGTCAGCAAGTCTTATGTCAAGGACGTTCCCGCCCTTTCCAATGTCAATATCCAGATTCGGAGGGGAGAGTTTGTATTTATCGTAGGCAGCAGCGGTTCCGGTAAATCCACGTTGATCAGACTTCTGCTTCGGGAACTGAAACCGACGTCAGGCTCCATCATGGTCAATGGTCTTCAGGTGGATAAACTCAGGCGCGGCAGGATACCGAAGCTTCGCAGGAGCATGGGCGTTGTTTTTCAAGATTTCAGGCTGTTGAAAGACCGGAATGTCTATGAGAATGTTGCATTTGCACAGCGTATCATACAGACGCCTCTTAGGGAGATGAAGCGCAATGTACCTAATATGCTGGCGACGGTGGGACTTGCCGGTAAATATAAGGCGCATCCGGACGAGCTTTCCGGAGGAGAACAGCAGCGCGTGGCGATAGCGAGAGCTCTTGTAAACAGACCGCCCATCCTCGTGGCGGATGAGCCGACCGGAAATCTGGATCCTAAGAATACAATGGAGATCATGCATCTGTTAGAGAAGATCAATGAAAGCGGCACGACGGTGATCGTGGTGACGCATGATGATAAGATGGTGGACGAGATGAAAAAGCGGGTGATCACGATCCGTAAGGGTGTAGTGATCAGCGATGAAGAAAAGGGTGGATACAGTAATGAAGGTTAGCACATTATTTTATGTAATTTATCAGGGATTTCGGAATACAATTAAAAATAAGTGGTTTACGCTTGCGTCGGTAGCAACGATTGCGGCCTGTCTGTTTTTGTTCGGTATCTTTTATGCGGTGATCGCCAATTTCCAGAATATCGTAAAAACCGCGGAAGAGGGTGTCTCCGTAACCGTATTTTTTGAAAAGGGTACGCCGGATGAGCGGATTGCCCAGATCGGGGACATGATAAGGGCTCATACAGCAGTTGCAAGTGCCAATTATATCTCCGCGTCGGAAGCATGGGCGGAGTTTAAGGTAGAATATCTGGAGGGGTATGCGGATGGATTTACGGAGAATCCGCTTGCTAATTCCATGAATTATGAGATCTACTTAAATGACGTATCCCGTCAGGCGGAGTTGGTCGCTTATCTGGAGGGGATCGAAGATGTCAGGCGTGTCAATCGTTCGGAGGTGACTGCAAATACTTTGATGGGCGTGAATTCACTGGTTGCCTATGTGTCGATCGGTATGATCGCGATTCTGCTGGCAGTATCGATCTTCCTGATCTCCAATACGGTCATGATCGGTATTTCCGTCCGAAAGGATGAGATTGCGATCATGAAATATATCGGTGCGACGGATTTCTTTGTGCGGTCGCCGTTTGTGATTGAAGGTATTATCATTGGTGCATTGGGTTCTCTGGTACCGTTGGGAATCATCTATCTTTTGTATAATGAAATGCTTACTTATATTGTAGAGAATTTCTCGGTTTTGACCAAACTTTTGGCATTTGTGCCGGTGGGAGAGGTATTTCATTATCTGGTGCCTGTTTCGCTGGGCGTGGGTGTCGGGATCGGATTTATCGGAAGTTATGTAACGGTTAAAAGACATATTAAAGTCTAGTGTGGAGGTACTTATGAAGATAAGGTACAGACTATGGATGGGACTTTGTCTGGCGGCGCTGGTGATCCTGAATGTCAGTGCGGTCAGCAGGGCGGACAATGACGATTATATAGATGAACTGCGGGCGAGTATCAGTGAAAAAGAAAATGAGCTGGATGGACTGGAGAGCCAGAGAGCGGCGCTTCAAAATGGGCGCAGTAATCTGCAGAGCATTGTCAACGGTCTGGAAGTTACGAAAAATGAGATGTCATCATATGTTGCGGAGCTGGATGCTCAGGTGGCGGGGATTCAGAGCAATATTGATGCACTGAATGAACTGATTGAAGCAAAACAAGCGGAGATCGTGCAGACACAGGAAGAACTGGTTCGGGCGGAGCAGGTGGCGACAGATCAGTATGAGGCGATGAAGGAGCGTATCCAGTTTATGTATGAAAAGGGGGATTCCCTGTATCTGGAGATGCTTCTGAATGCGGATTCCTTTGCGGATATGCTTAATAAAGCGGATTATATCGAGCAGCTGTCCGCGTATGACCGGAGCAAATTGGAGGAATACCAGCTGGTAGTAGAATATACGGAACTCTGCAGGCAGGAACTGCTTTCGGAGCAGGAACTGTTGGAGGAGGCAAAGGCAGCTGCCCAGGAAGAACAGAACAATCTGAATGCGCTGATCGATGAAAAGCAAGTCCAGATCACAGCGTATGAGTCGGATATTGCAACCAAGGAGCAGGCGATCCGGGAATATGATGATGAGATCGCAGAGCAGAATCAGATTATTGCTGCGCTGGAGGCGCAGATTGCTGCGGATCAGGCGGCTTTGGCGGAGGCGACAAGACTAAAATATGACGGCGGTATCTTTATCTGGCCGGCGCCGAGCTATACCAGAATATCCGATCCTTTTGGATGGCGTATGCATCCGACTTTGGGGGTGGAAAAATTCCATAATGGGATAGATATGGCGGCACCCGGAGGTTCTCCGATCCTGGCGGCATATGATGGCAAGGTGGTGGCTTCCGGCTATTCCTCCAGTATGGGTAATTATATCATGATCGATCACGGCGATAAATTATATACGATCTATATGCATGCCTCAGCGTTGTATGTATCGACGGGGACATATGTAACGAGAGGTCAAAAGATTGCGGCGGTGGGAACGACCGGACGAAGTACAGGCAATCACCTGCATTTTGGGGTGCGTCTGAACGGACAGTATGTGGATCCGAGAAGCTATCTTTGATAGGATAGACAGATAATAAGAATGACAGGAAAGGTGTGGAGTGGAATATGAATAAAAAAGACTATTGGGTCGGACTATTATCGGGGCTATTGATTTCTGTGTTTATCGTCTGCTGCGTTTTATGCGGAAAGATGCTTTTTGCATCGGCTGACAAGTATGAGCAGAGCAGCACGCAGACGTTGGGAAGAACAGAAGGTATCAACCGGAGGGATTTTGATTCGGATGATTTTGATAATGATGTTATACAAAAGATTAACTTATTAAAAGCGGCCATAGAACATTATTATGTGGAAGATCTGGATGAGGATGTCCTTGCTGACGGACTGTACAGCGGTCTGATGAAAAGTCTGGGGGATCCCTATGCGGAATACTATACCCCTGAGCAGTGGATCGCCCTACAGAATTCTACAGAGGGGATCTATTATGGAATTGGCGCTTATATGAAGAAGGATACAGTTACAGGATATCCGATGATCACAGGCATCATCCGTAATACGTCGGCAGAGGAAGCGGGGATTTCGATTAATGATTATGTCTACAAAGTGGACGGCACGGATGTATTTGATATGAATCTGAGCGATGTGACCGGTATGATCAAGGGACCGGAGGGAACTACGGTAGAGCTTACCATTATCAGACCGTCTACCGGCGAGGAACTTTCCATAACGCTGGAGCGCCGTAAGGTGGAGACGCCCACAGTGGAATATAAAATGCTGGAGGGAAATATCGGATATATCAGTATTGCGGAATTTGATGCTGTGACGGTAGACCAGTTTGCGGAAGCGTTGGCCACGGTAAAGGGCAACGATATGGAAGGATTGATTCTGGATCTTAGGGGCAATCCCGGCGGAAACCTGTCTGCGGTAGTGGAGATTGCCAGGATGTTGCTGCCTAAGGGACTTGTGGTATATACGGAAGATAAATATGGGGAAAGAAAAGAATATGACTGTGACGGGTCAAGATGTATCGACGTGCCAATGATCGTGCTGATCAATGGAGGCAGCGCCAGCGCATCGGAGATTCTTGCCGGGGCGATCAAGGATTATGGGATCGGAACGCTGCTTGGAACAACGACGTATGGCAAGGGCATTGTGCAACGGCTGATCGCGCTGGACGACGGTTCGGCAATCAAGCTGACAGTAAGCCATTATTATACGCCTCTGGGTAATGATATTCATAAGGTAGGTATCGTGCCGGATGTAGAGCTGGAGTTTGATGCAGAGGCTTATAAGGAGGATGAAACAGATAATCAGTTGAACCGCGCGATAGAGATGCTGCAGGAGAAGATACGGTAGAGGCCGGCATCAATAAAATACACCTAAAAATAAGAAAATACGTGACATTTTATATGGATAAGAGTATAATATTATCCGCGTAAGGTGATGCGTATGCGCCACGGTATAAGATGATTATATTACAATACGGAGGTCGGATGTTGCAATGAGGCATGATTTTAAGAAGATAGAGCCCAAGTGGCAGAAAAAATGGGAGGAAGCCGGAATTTTCCGTGCGCAGGATGGAGACAAGAGCCGGAAGAAATTTTACGGACTGATCGAGTTTCCGTATCCCAGCGGAGCGGGGATGCATGTAGGTCATATCAAGGCATATTCCAGTATGGAGGTGCTTGCCAGAAAGAGGCGGATGGAAGGATATAATGTATTGTTTCCGATTGGGTTTGACGCGTTTGGACTTCCGACGGAGAATTATGCCATAAAGACATCTACCCATCCGAGGATCATTACGGATCAGAATATCGCAAGATTTTCCGAGCAGTTAAAGAAGGTTGGATTTTCTTTTGACTGGAGCCGTACCGTAGATACGACGGATGAAGATTTTTATCATTGGACGCAGTGGATCTTCTTAAAGATGTTCGATGCGGGACTGGTATTTCAGGATAAGGCACTGGTTAATTACTGTCCGTCCTGTAAGGTGGTGCTTTCCAATGAAGACAGTCAGGGAGGTAAATGTGATATCTGCCACAGCGACGTTGTACAACGTTCTAAGACGGTATGGTATCTGAGGATCACAGAGTATGCGGACAAACTGTTAAGCGGTCTGGATACAGTGGATTATCCGGAAAATATCAAGCAGCAGCAAGTAAACTGGATTGGTAAATCCACAGGTGCATTTGTGGATTTCAAGATTGCGGGTGCAGAGGATAAATTACAGATTTATACCACCAGACCTGATACGCTGTTTGGCGTTACGTTTATGGTCATTGCGCCGGAACATCCGTTGATCGATCAGTATGCGGAGAAGATCAAAAACATGGACGCTGTAGAGGCGTATCGGCAGGTACTCTGTGATCCTCAGATACCNNCCGCAATCTTGAAATCTACAAACGCCCCCGTGGATTTACCGATCCAGTTGACCTGCTGCTGCTTGATATTTTCCGGGTGTCAGACTGGAAGGCATTGAGGCGGTCAATCCGGTGAATGGCGTGAACATTCCGATCTTTATTGCGGATTACGTTATGATGGGATATGGTACCGGTGCGATCATGGCAGTTCCGGCACATGACCAGAGAGACTATGATTTTGCGAAGAAGTTTGGCATAGATATTATTGAGGTCATCAAAGGCGGGGATATTGATAAGGAAGCTTATACCGGCGACGGCGAGATGGTCAACTCTGATTTTTTGAATGGATATACCAATAAAAAAGACTCTATTGCACGGATGATCAAGGAACTGACGGAAAAGGGCATCGGCAGTGCCGGTATTCAGTTTAAAATGAAGGACTGGGCATTTAACCGTCAGAGATACTGGGGCGAGCCGATCCCCATCGTACATTGCCCGGACTGCGGAATTGTTCCCGTACCTTATGAGGAACTGCCGCTCAGACTGCCTAAGATAGAAAATTTTGCGCCGGGCGAGGAAGGGGAATCTCCCCTTGCGAAGATTGACTCCTTTGTCAACTGCAAGTGCCCGAAATGTGGGAAAGATGCGAAGCGCGAGACAGATACCATGCCGCAGTGGGCAGGTTCTTCCTGGTATTTTATCCGTTATGTGGATCCGCATAACAAGAATTGCTTTGCAGATCGTGAAAAGATTGATTATTGGATGCCGGTTGACTGGTACAACGGCGGTATGGAGCATGTGACAAGGCATATGATCTATTCCCGTTTCTGGCATCATTTCTTATATGATATCGGAGAGGTGAACACACCGGAGCCTTATGCAAAACGTTCCGCACAGGGACTGATCTTAGGCGCTGACGGTGAGAAGATGAGTAAATCCAGAGGAAACGTTATTGATCCGTTGGAAATCGTAGAAGAATACGGCGCGGATACCCTGCGTACTTATATTCTGTTTATGGGTGATTATGCCGCGGCATCTCCGTGGAATGACAGTTCCGTAAAGGGCTGCAAGCGTTTTCTGGAACGTGTTGCCGTGATGGCGGATATGATCGATGACAGCGAACCTTCCGCGGAACTGGAAAGTAAGTTCCACAAGGCGATCAAGAAGGTGTCTTCTGATATTGAGGAGACAAAGTTCAATACGGCGATCGCTACGCTGATGGCGCTTGTCAATGATGTTTATCAGGCAGGAAAGCTGACCAGAGATGAGATGGTCATCTTTATCAAGCTGTTGAACCCTTTTGCTCCGCATCTTTGTGAAGAAATTTATGAGACGATAGGCGGAGAAGGATTTTTATCACAACAGGCATGGCCTGCATATGATGAAGAGAAGACAAAAGACGCGGTAATAGAGATCGGCGTACAGGTCAATGGAAAACTCCGCGGCACGGTAAAGATCGCTGCAGAAGCAACGAAGGAAGAGGCGCTTCAGACTGCCAAGGAGGATGCGAAGGTTGCGGAATTCTTAAATCAGGGTTCGGTCGTAAAGGAAATCTATGTACCGGGGAAGATTGTAAACTTTGTCGTAAAGTAAAAGATTATATTGGGAAAAATACAAGAGCTATAGTCGGAATGTCGATGACGGACTATAGCTCTCTGTTGTAAGGAGGTACTTGATCATGGTTTACATAACTCTTCATCCGCACATCTATGTTCCGAACAGCTATGTTCTAACATAGCTGTTCTAACATCCATAAATGAAATCATTTTTGGGACATAGATGTGCAGATTTCGAGTTATGTAAACCTCGCTGAAACAAGGATGCGCTGGATTCGAGTTATGTAAACCTCGATGACACATAGATGTACAGATATCTTGATTGGTCAATTGTTCTGATATGGAGAATGAATGGATGGAAATTGCAGTAGACGATTATAAAATCAGTTATAAGATCACAGGAGAAGGAGAAGAAACGGTAGTCATTTTGCAGGGATGGGGTACGGAGTTTTCGGTATATGACTCGGTTGCAGCCTGTATCAGCAGCCAATACCGCGTCCTGCAGTTTGATCTTCCGGGATTTGGCGCAAGCGAGGAGCCGAGGGAAGCATGGGACGTGGATATGTATGCGGACTTTTTCCTGAAGCTGATGGATGCGCTGAAGATCAGCGAAGCCGTTCTGCTTGGACATTCTTATGGCGGCAGGGTGATCATAAAGCTTGCTTCCAGGGAAGAACTTCCGTTGAAGATCAGCAGGATCGTTCTGGTGGACAGCGCCGGTATCCTGCCAAAAAGGACGTGGCGGCAGAAGATGAAGATCAGGCGTTATAAGGTGTTAAAAAAAATCGTTAATCTGAAACTGATCTATAAGATCTGCCCGGAACTGATCGACGAATGGAAAAGCAGACAGGGTTCCGAGGATTATCGGAATGCAACGCCTATGATGCGCCAATGCATGGTAAAGGCCGTCAATGAAGACCTGACAGAGCTGCTTCCTAAGATCAGACAGGAAACGCTTTTGATCTGGGGAGATATGGATACCGCAACGCCGATCACAGATGCGAAGCTGATGGAAGAACGGATTCCGGATGCCGGGCTGGCGGTCATTCCGGGGACGGGGCATTTCTGCTTTTTAGAGAAGCCGGGGCAGTTCGCGGGGATCATGAGATCCTATTTTCATATCAGGTAAGTGTATATAGGTTAGTATTATGTTTTGAGGAGGAACTAGATTTGCTGCAATTGGCAGAAGTGATCATAAGCGTTATACTGGCGATCCCTGTTTTTTATCTGGTGATGCGCTATAATCTCCATATGTTTCAGTTGAACGGCTATAAGAACAATGAGCAGAGGTCATGGATCAGAAAAAATCTGCGCAAACAGCTAATGCTTATCTTTCCGGGATTGGCAGGCGTTTTCCTGATGTTATTTCCGGTAGACTGGCTGATGATCGTCCTTTGTATTTATTGGCTGATCGTCATTAAGTATTACAGCTATTTAAGGAAAAGCAATGTCAAGAAAAAGCTGGTGTTTACGAAAAGAGTGCAGCGGCTGATCGTTACGGATCTGGTTATAAATCTGATTGTGATTATCCCTGTAATTTATTTTCTCGGATATCTGTATCTGCCCGCAGTTTTGGGTCTGCTGATTCCGTTGCAGGCGGTTCTCCTGCTCCTTGTCAATGTGATCAACCGCCCGATAGAGAAGGCGGTTAATCGGTATTTTATCAATGATGCAAAGAAGAAACTGAAACAGGCATCCGGACTTACGGTGATCGGCGTGACCGGAAGCTATGGAAAGACCAGCGTGAAATTTTATCTGCAGGCATTACTGCAGGGGCATTTTAATGTACTTGTGACGCCCGAAAGCTACAATACGCCCATGGGCGTAGTAAAGACGATACGGGAATCCCTGCAGCCGACGCATGAACTCTTTGTATGTGAAATGGGCGCAAGATATGTGGGCGACATCAAGGAGATCTGCGAGATCGTTCATCCGGTCCATGGCGTGATCACTTCCATCGGACCGCAGCATCTGGAGACATTCGGCGGGATGGAGCATATCGTCGATACGAAATTTGAGCTGGCGGATGCGCTGCCGGAAGGCGGGCTTTTATTTCTAAATGGCGATAATGAGTGGATCGTTAAAAAATCCTCCAAAGAAGGTAAACAGAAAGAGCAGACGGCGGTCATGGGAGATCGGAAGATCATATTCTATAGGAACCAGTCTTCCGGTGAAGGATATCGGGCAGGGAATCTCCAGCTGTCGCAGCTGGGTACGGAATTTGATGTGACTGCGCCGGATGGAGAAACAGAGACCTTTCAGACCAGACTTGTGGGAGAGCATAACGTCATCAACATCATCGGCGCGATTGCGGTAGCGCATACCCTTGGAATCCCTTTAAAAGAATTAAAAGTTCCGGTTAGGAGATTACAGCCGATTCCGCATAGGATGCAGATGTTAGAACAGGGCAATGTGACGATCGTGGATGATGCCTACAACTCCAATCCTGTCGGCTCCAAAGCAGCAGTAGAGACGCTTGCCATGTTTGACGGGATCAGGATATTGATTACGCCGGGTATGGTGGAACTTGGGAAGGAAGAAGACTCTTATAATTATAAATTCGGAACTTATGCGGCAAAGTGCTGCGACTATATCCTTCTGGTTGGCAGGGAGCATGTGCGGCCGATCCAGGAGGGCGCGGTGGAAAACGGTTTTGATGAGAAGAAATGTCTTGTGTACGACGGGCTAAAGGATGCACTTGCCTTTGCATATAGTATCAAAGGCGATGGACATAAGTATATCCTGTTGGAGAACGATCTGCCGGATAATTATTGATTTTGCGGAAGAGTTAAGTCCGGCTTACATAACTCTTCGTTTGAATATCTATGTTTCAAAAACATCATAAATGAAATCATTTTTGAAACATAGATATTCAAACTTCAGGTTATGTAAACCTCCTAGAGAGAATTGTGGAATGAAAATAATAAAGTAATTGTTTTACGATTGCCTAGATATTATTATGGATAATTAGGAATATGCAAGAAAGGCGGAAAAAGATCATGAAGACAAGAGTAGCAGTGATGTTTGGCGGAAAGAGCGTGGAGCATGAGGTATCTATCATTTCCGGTATTCAGGCGATTTTAAGTATGGATCCGGAAAAGTATGAGATCATACCGGTTTATATTGATAAGGCAAATGAGATGTACATAGGAGAAGGGATTGGTAAGATCGAATCTTATAAGGATATCAAAAAGCTGCTGGCGGAGTCCCAGAGGGTGATCCTGGTTAAGGAGGACGGCGCAGCGCGGCTGATGCCATATCCGGCAAAGCGTTTTGGCGGCAAAAAGCCTGTGGAGATCGATATCGTATTTCCGATCGTGCACGGAACCAACGTGGAGGACGGTACGCTTCAGGGGTATTTAAAGACGGTGGGGGTTCCGTTTGTCGGCTGTGATGTGACGGCGTCTGCCGTGGGCATGGATAAATATGTGACAAAGGTGATCCTGAAGGATCATGGGGTGCCGGTACTTGACTGCAAATGCTTTACGACGTCCGATTATGCAGATATTGACGGTATCGTAAAACAGACGGAGGAAAGCATCGGCTATCCGGCCATTGTGAAGCCGCTGAATCTGGGATCCAGCGTGGGGATCAGCGTGGCAAATGACCGTGTGGAGCTGATCCGTTCCATTGACGGGGCATTTACCTATGCGAGGAAAATACTGATAGAACATGCGATCAGCAATCTGAGGGAGATCAACTGTTCCGTACTTGGCGATGAAAATGATGCCGCAGCTTCGGAATGTGAAGAACCGTTACATTCCAAGGATATTCTCAGTTATGAGGATAAGTACATGGGCAATTCCAAGAACGGCGCGTCTAAGGGGATGGCGGGCGTGTCCAGAAAGATTCCCGCGGAGTTATCTGCAGAAAAGAGGGAAGAAATCAGGGATATGGCTGTAAAGTCTTTTAAAGCTTTGGGATGCAACGGAGTTGCAAGGATCGATTTTATGATCGATGAAGAGACAGACAGTTTATATTTTAATGAGATCAATACGATTCCGGGTTCGCTGGCATTTTATCTTTGGGAGCCGGTGGGCGTCTCTTATAAGGAGCTGCTGGACCGGATGATCCAGCTTGCCTTGAAACGCAGACGCGAGGAGGATGCGTTGACCTTTTCCTTCGACACTAATATTTTAAATCAGAATTCCCTGTCAGGATTGAAGGGCGGAAAGCTTTAATAACTTAAGAATAGAGCGGAATATGAAAAATACAAAATTCAGGAACTCTTTTCTGCTGCTTCTGACGGCTTTTATCTGGGGCGTCGCTTTTGTTGTCCAGAGCGTCGGAGGGACTGCGGTAGGACCATATACATTTAATTGCATCAGGATGATTTTAGGAGGCATTACACTGCTTCCGGTAATCTTTATTATGGATCATGTGAAACCATCTACGCGCAAGCCGGAGACAAAGGAGCAGAGGAAGGAGCTTCTGCTGGGCGGCATCAGCTGCGGCGCGATCCTCTTTGTTGCCAGCAGTTTTCAGCAGATGGGGATTTTTCTGGGTACGTCTGCCGGAAAGGCCGGTTTTCTTACTGCCTGTTATATCCTGTTGGTTCCCATCATCGGTCTTTTCTTTCGTAAAAAGTGCAGATGGAACATCTGGGCAGGAGTAGCGCTGGCGGTTCTGGGTCTTTATCTTCTTTGTATGAGAGGACCTTTTTTGCTGCAGTTATCAGATGGACTGGTGCTGCTGTGTGCACTGTGTTTTTCCTTTCATATTATTGTAGTGGATCATTTTGCGCCTAAAGCAGACGGCGTAAGAATGTCCTGTATTCAGTTCTTTACCTGTGGTATCTTGGGAATCTTCCCCACCGTTTTGATGGAAATGGGACATACGCAGGAAAGCGTAAGGCTTTGGCTGTCGGGATTTGCTGCGTGGGATGCCTGGGTCACGATCCTTTATGCGGCGGTTCTTTCCTGCGGCGTGGCATATACCCTGCAGATCATTGGGCAGGAGGGGCTGAATCCGACAGTGGCTTCTCTCTTGATGAGTCTGGAATCCGTATTTTCCGTGATTGCCGGATGGGTCATCCTAAGGGAGGGCATGACCCCGCGGGAATTGACAGGATGTATTATTATGTTTGCTGCTATCAGTCTGGCGCAGGTGGAGTTTGACAGAAAGTGGCATGAGAAATAGCTTGCATCCTATGGGGATTATGAAGTAGAATATATATACACATATCTATAAGTTGGTCGTGAACTATGATAGATAGAAGATTTTATAATGGATGTGTCAATGCGCAGGAGGAATCATTGCCAAAGCGTAAGAAAAAGAGAGGAAGGTACATATTATGAAGAAGACTTCAAGATTAACGCGCTTGAATCGGATGCTTGCACTGCTTCTGGTGATAGCGTTGATGTTTCCGTTGTTTTCCTTAAAGTCCGAAGCTGCTGTCAATGCAAGCCAGGCAGGGGCTGTCGGAATCGATGTGTCAAAATATCAGGGCAATATCGACTGGAACGCAGTACGGGCAAGCGGTATAACATTTGCATTTATCAAGGCATACAGTTCTTATAGTGGTGTTGATCCGTATTTTGACAGGAATATCAGAGGCGCCAATGCAGTCGGCATCCGTACCGGCGTTTATGTGTATTCTTATGCAACTACACCGGAAGCGGCAGCAGCGGAGGCGTCGATACTGGTAAATCTGCTGCAGAATTATACGGTAAGCTTCCCGGTGGTAATTGATATTGAGGATTCTTGCCAAAAGCCGCTTTCTCCTGAAATGCTGGCAGCGATTGCCAATGTATTCTGTGCAACGGTAGAAAATGCCGGATATTATCCGATGGTATATTCCAATACATACTGGTTTACGAACAAGATCGGTCCGGTTGGCTATGACAAATGGGTAGCGCAGTATGCATCCGCGTGTACTTATGCGCAGACACCCGCATTCTGGCAGTATTCATCAAAAGGAAGTGTACCGGGAATTGCCGGCAATGTGGATATGGATTATCAGTATAAGGATTTTTCCTTCCTGATCCCTTATGGATTCTCACAGCGCGGGGATAGCGTTTATTTCTATAATAATTACCGCTGGCAGAGGGGCTGGATCGACTATAACGGCGCGAAGTATTTCTGCAATGAGCAGGGGCACAGGCTGACAGGCTGGCAGAATCTGGGAGGTCCTGTTTACTATTTTGGGGAAGACGGCGCGATGCGGACAGGATTCCAGCAGATCAATAACCATACCTATTATTTTGGGGATGACGGCGTGACCCGTACCGGACTGGTTGCGGTTGGCGGAGAACAGTATCTCTTTGGTGCGGATGGTATCATGTTTACAGGATGGTGCCGTGCAGGGGAAGGAATGACATATTACTTCGCTGCGGATGGTCATATGCATCACGGCTGGTATGCGGAGGATGGTCAGACTTATTATTTTGATGATAACGGTCTGATGACCATTGGCTTTAAGAAGATCGACGGCAATACATACTTCTTCAATGCGGAAGGAAAGAGACAGTCCGGCTGGGTTGCCCTGGAGGGCATGAAATTTTATATGAGCCCGGAGGGCGTTATGCAGTATGGCTGGCTGACGCTGCCGGAGGGCATATATTATCTGAATCAGGATACCGGGGTAATGCAGCTTGGCTGGATGACGCTGGATAAGAACACATATTGTTTCGATCCCGCAACAGGAAAGATGATGACGGGACTGGTTACGATAGGCGCAGAGCAGTTCTACTTCAATCCTGAAAACGGCGTCCGTATGACCGGAATGCTGCAGATCGGCGCTGACAAATATTATTTCAATCCTGAAACCGGCGCTATGCATCGCGGGCTGTTGACGAAGGACGGCAATACATGGTATTTTGATCCGGCTACCGGTAAGATGCAGGTAGGCTGGGTGAAGATCGGAGAGAGCCGGTTCTATTTTGAGCCGGTTACGGGAGCCTTGTTTAAAGGTATGTTAAATGACGGTGTTGGTATAAAATATTGTTCGCCTGAGGATGGACATCTGATGACAGGATTTGTGACGATAGACGGGCAGATGTATTACTTCGATCCTGCGACGGAATATATGCTTGCCAATACGGTGATTGAAGCGGCAGGAGGAGTATTTGTGATCAATGAAGTGGGAATCGTGACGCAGGTGCAGTAAAATAAAATTAAATATGGTACTGTGGTAAAACGGAAATATGCGTTGCTGTCTGTGCTTAGCAAATGACGGCGGCGCATATTTTTAGTAGTATGGTGATTAATTCGGCAGATTTTGGTAATCCTCAAGTTCATGGTAGATTCTATCCACATGAATGTTGGTGCCGTTTATAGTATATAACATAAGGTAGCGATGCGATAAAAAATACATTTTCCGGTAACCATATTCAGCAAGCTCCGGCTCTTCGCATATTTTTAAGGAGCCACCGACTTGAGCAAGCTTTTGTATGGTATTCTCTGCATCCTCTAAAACGCGAGCGGCGGCCACTTCGTTGCCTAATGTTGCATAAATGTAAAAAAGAATGTTATCAAGCTGCCGCTTGGCGAGATTTGATAATATCACCTTATAGACCATATTTTTCCCTCAGTTCCGCTAGGGCTTCACCGGACTCCTGACTCTGGTCGCTTTGGTGCTGCTCTCTGGAAATTTGTAGTTCCTCAAGGAACTGTTTTTTTGTTGTAATGTGTGGTTCTCTGTTCAGAAAAAACTGCCGGATTACCTGCTGGACGACCTGCAATTCATCTTCCGTGCATTTCTGAACCATAGAGACAGTAGTGTCTAATGTGCTCATTGCGATCCCTTTCTGCTTCAGATGGAAGCATGCCATAGTTCTGTCTTAAATTAAGTTGGTTAATTTAAGTTTATTATACCCCGAAAGGACTTATTTGCAAAGCAATTTTAAAGCTGAATTTTACTATTTTTATCTATTATAAATTTGCAAACCCCCTCGCCAATACTTCTCTGAAATATAAGAATGAGATGTCAATAGATGGAAATACTGTGGATAATGAAAAAGTGTTTTGTAATTAGGAGGATTTTATGGGTTTATCAGTGGTTCTGGAAGAAAACATTGCGGTATTGAAAGAAAAACTTCCTATCGGTAAAAGTTTTGATATTGTGACAAGGGAAATGACGCTATGCGGGGTGGATGCGTACTGGGTCGGCATCAATGGTATGTGTAAGACAGATACTCTGCAGAAGCTGTTCGGCTATCTGCAAAACCCTGCATATCTTTCGATACAGTCGGAATTTTCCAGTAAAGAGGGAGAGCTGCTTGAAAGCATCCAAAGATTTGCAGCATCTAAGATCGGATATGTTCAGACGGAACTGTGTGATGACTGGGATACCATATGTAAAAATATTGTCAGCGGTCCCACGGCGCTTTTTTTAAATGGATGCACCCAGGCGGTGATTCTGGATGTGCGTACTTATCCTACCAGAGGGATCGAGGAACCGGATGTGGAGAAGGTGACAAGGGGCTCCAGAGACGGATTTGTGGAAACGATGCTGTTTAATACAAACCTGATCAGACGACGGATCAGAAGCAATCATCTGACGTTTGAGATCATGAGTGTGGGGACGGATTCCAAGACAGATGTGGCGCTTGCCTATGTCGGCGGCTTAGTGGAGAAGGAGCTTTTAGAGAAAGTGAAGGAGGCGATAGGCAACCTTAAGGTATCTTCCCTCACGATGGGTACGAAAAGTCTTGAAGAACTCCTGTTAAGGAAGCACTGGTATCATCCGCTGCCTGTAGTTCAGGTGACGGAACGTCCGGATGTGGCATGCAGCTATCTGATGGAGGGACACATGATCATCATTGTGGACAATACGCCGTCTGTCATCATCCTGCCTACCACCATATTCCAGTTTACACAGAATGTGGAGGATTATTATAAAAGTCCGCTGGTGGGCAATTATCTGAGGTGGATGCGGTTTGCCTGTGTATGGATCAGTCTTTTGCTTCTTCCGGTATTTATGCTGATCGTAGGATTTTTTCCGGAGCTGGCAGATCAGATCAAGCTGATGGAGACAGAACCGTTGACGAGGGAACGGCTGTTTTTCTATGTACTCGCAGTGGATTTCGGACTGGATCTGTTCCGGTATTCTTCCGCACATTCCACCAGCCGCTTTTCCGGCGCAATGTCCATCGTGGGCGGCTTGATCATCGGGGATATTGCGGTACAGCTGAACTGGGCGTCGGTGGAAGTGATATTTTACGCGGCACTGACTTTGCTGGCTACGATGTCCCTGCCGAGTATCGAGTTTGGGGAAGGTTTACGGATCTACAGGCTCTTTTTGATCCTGACTACGGGATTTTTCGGACCTGTCGGTTTCTGGACCGGGCTTGCTCTTGTCCTGCTGTCAACCGTGACGACGCCTACCTTCAGCCATAAGAGCTATCTGTGGCCACTGGCGCCGTTTAACTGGAAGGCATTAAAAACCCTGCTCTGGAGATGTCCCACATTCAAGGCGCAGCCGAGCAAGGTGTGGGACCGGACGGAGAAAAAAAGCGCATAGGAAGATTATAATAATCATTTTTTACAAGTATAGTAAACCGTATATGTTTCATCACATATATCATAAAGCGGCTTTAGTAAAAAATTTTTTTGTTGATTTCTCGTAATATAACAGCCCTGTTTCCACGGAAAAATTCCGTATGTATGCTCGGTTTGCGGGTAAAGAAACGTGGTCGGATCATCATAATTCCCTGAAATACCACAGTCGCATTCAGTAAGTCCCGCAAGTACAATAGGACCGTCTGTCACGGCAGCGAGTTCAGGCATATCCGGCAAGGCTTCCATGGTAAGACCGTTTTGGAGATACAAACTTACAATATCCGTTGTCCAGTTCCGTTTTATATTGATATAACCGTCTTCAATAACAGCTTTTTTCGACTTTCCGTTAATACTTAAAACAATATCTCCCTTCACCCAGCACGGAACACGGAACGATATAGTAAAGTCTTCCTTGTGAGAGCATTCGATCTCAAATTTAAATGCCCATCTCGACATATTGATGCCGCCGTGTTCATCAAAAAATGTCTGATTGCTGTACCCGCTCATTTCGGAGGTTTGCTTTATATTTATATCTGTGTGTTCAAAGCAGCAAGAAAGCTGAGAAGGAATATACTGACTTATCACAATACGGCTGTTATTTCTATCTTCAAAATAGATCAGTTTGTTATAGAGTGTCTGCGCCTGAACCATTGTACCGTGACAGCACCAAAAATCATGCCGCTTGCTGCCCCATTTTTTTCTGCTTCCTGCTGATAAAGGCAGAAAATACGTCGGCATACCAGATGTGGGATTTTGCTGGGTGAGAAAGCCATTGTAAAGACACTTTTCAATATAATCCGCATATGATGTATCTCCGGTCCACTTGTACAGATAGGATGCGGTTCTTACCATGTTATAAACTGTGCAGAATTCCTGATTGTTAATACCAAGAAACTGCCCTTGCTTAAATGGAGGCACCCAAAATTCTCCGGCGTTCTGACCACCTGTACAATATGTCCCTCTGTCTGTTACGGCGTTTTTCCAAAAAAGCTCGGTGTATTTGCGCCACTTTTCATCACCGGTCACCTCATACATTTTTGCAGAACCGTGGGAAAGAGGAATACTTGCATTTGCGTGTTCATTTGTGAGAGCATCCTGGCCATTGGCAAGCGCTCTGAATACACCGTTGTCCGAATATCGTTCTGCAAGCTGCATATACTTTCCATCTTTTGTGATATCATATAGCTCTGCCCATATTTCAAGCAATCCGCCCTGTTCACCGTTGTAAATTGCGCCCGGGTTTATTTCCTGCATTTTATCTGTCCAGCGGATATACCAATTACTCAGATGATCAACAATAGTAAGAGCCTGCTTGTTGTCTGCATATTTGTAAGCATCGGTAAGCCCCATGATCGTTTTGTGCATTACATATTGCGGCGACCATACATAGCGGTTTTCAGCAAGTATCTGAAAATATTTTTCGGGTATTGAACTTAACCATTCACCGCCATTAAGCTGCTGACACATAGCAAGCTCGGATATGATCTTATCAAGTTTGATCTTGATTTCCATATCTTTTTCCGATGCGTAATACGCAGCTGCAGCGGAAAGCCAATGCCCCAGAAAATGTCCCCTAAGCTGGCAGGTTGGAGCTTCCCAGCCCCAATGAAGATGCGCATTTTCGGGATTATCAATTATCTGGAGCCCGGGTATAATCACTCCGGCTTCAAGGTAGAAATTTTGAAGCAGACATTGATTATCAAGCTCCATAAGGTAATTTCTGTTGATGTCCATTCGTTCTTTGAAAAGGCCTGGAAGTATGGTTACGTTTTTTCTCTCGATATCTTTAAGCATAATGAAAACACTCTCCTGAATGGCAATAAACCGTGTATCTAAAATATAACACATAAAGAGTGGAGTGTCAGCAGACAAATAAATATTTTGTATTGGAGCATGATATGGTATAATCAAAATTGGTAAGAATAAGAAAGAAGATATGTAGGAGAGATGTAAAATGGCAATTTTAGAGAATCTGGAACCAAAAGAGGTTTTTCATTATTTTGAGGAGATCTGTAATATTCCACATGGTTCGGGCAATACGGCAGAGATCAGTAATTATCTGGTGGAGTTTGCCAAAAAGAAGGGATTGGAGTATCAGCAGGACAAGCTTGGGAATGTGATCATGATCAAGGAGGCATCAGCGGGATATGAGGCGGCTCCCCCTGTCATGATACAGGGACATATGGATATGGTGGCTGTTTCCGACAGGGACTGTGATATTGATATGAGGACAGAAGGACTGCGGCTCGCTGTTGACGGCGATCAGATCTATGCAAAGGGTACTTCTTTAGGCGCGGATGACGGTATTGCGGTTGCCTATGCGCTGGCGATTCTATCTTCTGATACGCTGAAGCATCCGAGGCTTGAAGTGGTAGTCACGGTGGAGGAAGAAGTCGGCATGGAAGGCGCAAGCGGGATCGATCTTTCGATATGCCGTGCAAAGCGGTTGATCAATCTGGATTCCGAGGAAGAGGGATATCTTCTGGCGGGCTGTGCAGGCGGCGCAAGTTTTTTGATTGACTATCCATTGCAGTTTCAGGAATATGAAGGGATTTTCTGCCGTCTGTCCATTTCGGGACTGCAGGGCGGCCATTCCGGTTCGGAGATCCATAAAGGGACGGCCAATGCAAATCTGTTGATGGCGAGAGTAGTCCATGGTCTTATGAAGCTGGATGGAGTACATCTTCTAAAGATTGATGGCGGTAAGAAGGATAATGTCATCCCGAATGCAGCATGTGCGGATCTTTTGATTGAAAAGGCTTCCTATGGGAAGATATCTCAGGAATTTTTGAAATGGCAGAAAATCATCCTTGGGGAATCCAAGCTTCGGGATCCGAATGTGATCATGGAGTTTAAATCTGCGGATGGCGGACCGGCTCCGGCGGATGGAGGACAGGCTGAGACGGCTGTCCATAAAGCGCTAGAAGATCGCTGCGCTAAAAAACTTCTGTCGTTGATTCAGACCATGCCCAGAGGGGTATGCGAAATGAGCCCCGCTGTCAGCGGACTTGTGGAAACCTCTTTAAATCTTGGCACGCTTACAATGGATGATCAGACGTTAAGTCTCGGATATGCCGTGCGAAGTTCTGTGGCATCCAAGAAAGAGGAACTTTTGGAACGCATGATACTGCTTTGCGACGCTTATCATGCCGCATGGAATATCAAAGGCGTTTATCCGGGATGGGAATATCAGCCGCAGTCACCCCTTCGTGATGCGGTATGCGGACTCTACCGGAAGATGTACGGAAAGGAAATGGTGGTGCAGGCGATCCATGCAGGATTGGAATGTGGATTTTTTGCAGAGAAGATAGAAGGTCTTGACTGTATTTCCATAGGACCGGATATGCGGGACGTCCATACGACGAAAGAGCGTCTCAGCATTTCTTCCACAGAACGTGTTTATGGTTTTCTGGTCCGTTTGCTTGAGGAATTGAAATAATTTAGGCTTTTGAAGCATTGAGATTATAAAGGCCAAAATAGATCCTTGCAAACAGCATTAATATACAGTAAATAGCATTGAGGGTGGCATCTATGACTCAAAATGAGAGATTTAATATCAGTTCATTTACGCTTCATTTACTGGCTATGGGGCTAATGCTGTGCGACCATGCATGGGCAACACTTTTTCCGGCGGAAGAATGGCTGACGTGTATAGGGCGAATAGCGTATCCTATTTTCGCATTCATGATTGTAGAAGGCTATACTCATACGCATGATTTGCGCCGCTATATGCTGCGTATTCTTTTGTGGGCATGTTTATCTGAAATACCATTCAACATGATGTATGGCGGCAGTGCATTTTATCCATATCACCAAAATGTACTCTGGACTTTTTTAGAGAGTTTGCTGCTGATTATTTTGATTGAGAAATGCAGAACGCATTTAAATAAAGTATTTGCAACGGTGGTAATTGCGGGTATTATCGTTTTGGGATTTATTCTTGGTTACGCAACCATGGTTGACTACTATGGAATTGGCATTTTAACTGTTTTGACATTTTATTTTTTCCGGGGACAAACTTGGAAAATCCGGTTAATACAGTTTATATGCCTGTTTATTTTGAATATAAAGCTGTTGGGAGGATATTACTATTCTTTCCAAATATTTGGGTATGAAATAGAACTTTTTCAGCAGGGATTTGCTTTGATATCACTGATTCCCATTTGGTTATATCAGGGACGTCAGGGGTTCCATAATAAGATATTTCAATATGCTTGTTACGCATTTTACCCTGTTCATATCATGATACTGATTTTTATGCAATATTGGTTGTTCAGACCATTACAATAACAAAGAATTTAGAAGATGAGGAGCAAAAAGATGGCTATTTTGGTAACAGGAGGAAGCGGCTTTATAGGAAGCCATACCGTAGTGGAATTATTAGAGGCCGGCAGGGAGGTTGTGGTGATTGATAATCTGAGCAATTCTTCCCCGGTGGCATTAAGGCGGGTAGAGGAAATTACCGGAAAGCAGGTTGTCTTTTATCAGGCGGATATCAGGGACAGGGAAGCTCTGGAGGAGGTGTTTGCCAAGGAAAAGATAGAAAGCTGTATACATTTTGCCGGCTTAAAGGCTGTGGGGGAATCCGTAGAAAAGCCATGGGAATATTATGATAATAATATCACGGGTACATTGACGCTGGTGGATGTCATGCGGAAGCATCATGTAAAGAATATCATCTTTTCCTCTTCCTCAACAGTATATGGCGATCCGGACAGCGTGCCGGTGACGGAAGAAAGTCCTTTGAAAAAATGTACGAATCCTTACGGATCTACAAAATTTATGTTGGAGCAGATCCTGACAGATATCCAGACGGCGGATCCTGAGTGGAATGTGGTGCTGCTGCGTTATTTTAATCCCATCGGCGCGCATAAGAGCGGCAGGATCGGAGAAAATCCCAATGGGATTCCCAATAATCTGATGCCCTATATTACGCAGGTGGCTGTGGGAAAGAGGGAACGGCTTGGCGTATTTGGCAATGATTATGATACGCCGGATGGCACGGGAGTCAGGGATTATATCCATGTGGTGGATCTGGCAAGGGGACATGTAAAGGCGTTAAAGAAGATTGAGGAGAAAGCAGGGCTTTGTATTTATAATCTGGGCACCGGTCAGGGCTATAGCGTGCTGGATGTGGTGAAGAATTTTGAGGAGGCTTCCGGCGTGAAGATTCCATATGAAATATTACCCAGAAGGGCAGGGGATATCGCTGCGAACTATGCGGACGCGTCCAAAGCGCTGCGCGAGCTTGGATGGAAGGCGGAGTATACACTCAAAGATATGTGCGCGGACAGTTGGAACTGGCAAAAAAATAATCCTGATGGTTACTAATTGTGACTTTTGCACAGTTTGGCATTGTAACTTATATTAGGATTCGGGTGTCAAAAGGGGCTTTTAAAATTTGAGGTGGCAAGATGCACAATTATAATCTGTGCCTATGCCGCTGTACGGAAATAAGAAATTCTAAACATTCCTGATTTAAGTTGTGGAAGACGGAC
>DLOP01000039.1:20933-21068 GCA_002478505.1 Lachnospiraceae bacterium UBA7481 | reverse complement strand
CCTCTTTTATATTAGCTTAAATCAAATTTATATGCGCACATGAAAGATTTTTATTATAGCGGTACAAGAGCCAGTTAGTATGTATTTTGTACTTTAATTTTTATCTTTTGAAAGTCAAATATTCATATACTATTA
>DLOP01000039.1:20574-20819 GCA_002478505.1 Lachnospiraceae bacterium UBA7481 | reverse complement strand
ATGAACAGGAAGAAAATTGCAAAAGATATTTTGAAGATTCTATTATATCTATGGCTGGTGTCATTGATTATTGGTTTGATCATTTTTTTGCACCGATACTTCTATTTGGAACTGGATGACGATAATGGCGGAGAAATGATACTTTCAAAGATTCTTGCGGAAAGAGGAGGGATTCTGCGAAA
The DNA here is from genome assembly GCA_002478505.1 of Lachnospiraceae bacterium UBA7481. GTDB lineage: Bacteria > Bacillota > Clostridia > Lachnospirales > Lachnospiraceae > NK4A136. The sequence continues at coordinate 20,637 of DLOP01000039.1, read as the reverse complement.
AGACTGGTATTATTCTTCGGAACTAAGAGTGATTAACACGCAGCTGATATATTCTGCGTTGTT
>DLOP01000039.1:7924-20446 GCA_002478505.1 Lachnospiraceae bacterium UBA7481 | reverse complement strand
GTCTCATGATTATTATCTCTTTGCTTTGCATAGTGCATATTTATTACCGCATATAACGCTTTCTGTATTAATGTTGGCGATGTATTTGCATTATTGTCAGGCGGAAAAGAAAAGAATCAAAATGTTTTTGGCGGTTATTTTGGGTATTTTATCTTTTTTAGTCGGATTAGGAGGAATACGCCATATCATAATTTTTTATCTGCCTTTAGTGTGTTCCGGTCTATTGATGGTTTATCTGAATCATAAGGAAATATCTGAAGAGCGGATGTTGGAAAATCATTATGTTCGGGAATGTAAGCTTGCAGTTTTGATCTCGGTGGTCGCAGTAGTTGGATTTCTGATTAACCACCTGATTTTGAAAAAAATATTTGATTTTTCTAACTATCTGGCTCATGGTTCTGATTTTTGCCCGTTTAACATGGAGAATATTGAGCAAGTGGTTAATGGATGGTTAAGAGTATATGGATATCAGGATAATGGAAGTTTGTTTTCCCTGCATTTGATCAGCAATGTTTTACCTGCAATAATATTACTCTTTTTGTTTTTTTCTGTTATAAAATTAAAAGAAGAAAAGTTTTATGATGATCAACAGAAAGTATTAATTACTTTTTGGGGAAGCGGTGTTTTTTCCCTATCTGTTTTATTTGCCTTTACTACTATGTGGTACGCTGATAGATATATCATGCCGATTTCCGTATTCGCGTTTCCTTTAATATTTGTAGCGTTTGATAAATTTAAAATTGCGGACATATTAAAGAAAATTCTGATATTGCTTTTTTGTTTTCTGTTGACAATATGCGCTGTTATCAACTATAAGTCATATGCTCAAATTGATACTTCCTGGGAGACAAGAAGAGTAGTTGATATTCTGTTGGAAAATGGCTATACGAACGGTTATTCCTTTGCATTCTGGAAATACGGAGATTGCATCACAGAATATTCCAATGGCCAGATTGAAGTTTGGAAAAAAATATATGATTTTGGAACAGAGTTTAGCGAAGAATCGTTGCATAATAACAGACGATGGCTGGAAGACAAGAATCATAACACTGAGATACCTACAGGGAAGGTATTTGTGATTTTATTTAGGCCGATTGAGAAATTAAATGAGGGAGAAGTTCTATATTATAGTGACTCTATAATCGTATATGGATATAATAGTTATGATGAGTTGTGCAATGATGCTGAAAAGTGATAATTCCTGAATTTTGCAGAAAAACTTTATTTCATTTATCAGACACAGTACCTCCGAATGAAGATTAGTTTTATCATCTGTCATTCGGAGGTATTTTTATATCCAAAAACCGTTTTTTAAAACAATTCTTTTAAAATTTCAAAAAACTCTTTACATATTTGCAAAAACGGTGTAATGTAGTATTAAATACTACATATAATAATTTTAAAATTTATTATATGGTTAAAGATATTATATTTCGCAAAAAAGTGGAAAAGATTAATTTAAGATATTTATTTCTATTTGAGCCACGAAAGGCGGCAAGGAGGTTTATTATGACTAAGGTAGAAAGCTTTAACGGACAGAGTGTATTAGAAGAAGTTGCCAATTCCATATCCCATGGAACAGGAGCGCTGTTGGCGGCAGCAGGTACGTGGATCTTGATCGTTTATGCATCGCTGCATTCGAATACCATTGGTATTGTCAGCGCGGCATTATATGGCGCAAGTCTGATTTTGCTGTACAGTGTGTCTTCCCTTTATCATGCCATGACCAGATATAAGGCGAAAAGGGTATTTCAGATTCTTGACCACTGTTCCATCTTTGTTTTGATCTGGGGAACATATATTCCGGTAGCCTTATCTCTGGTTGGCGGCGCGAAGGGATGGATTATCTTTGGTGTGCAGGCTGCATGTGCGGTGATGGGAATTGTACTAAATGCCATTGATCTGAAGCGCTTTCATCGTTTCTCCCTTGTACTTTATGTAGTTATGGGGTGGGCAATTGTGGTATCCGCCAATACGGTGCTTTCAACGATTGACAGAACGGGATTCTGGCTGCTTCTTGGCGGCGGCATTGCATATACCGCGGGTATTTATTTCTATGTAAAGAATAATCAGAAATATATGCATTTTATCTGGCATCTTTTTGTCATTGCAGGAAGTCTGCTTCATTATTTCTTCGTTCTTATGTACTGTCTTTAAATAATATATGGATCGAGATATTGTAAAACCGTCGTATTAGATATGCGGCGGTTTTTACATATATATTTGTGTATTTTCCCGGTTGTAACCGCTGATAAGGCGGGTTGCAACCGTTGTTTGACAAATTGCCCGATGGCAGTTTCTTGTATGCAACCAGGGATCGTGGTAATGTTTGATCAAGCTATAGCGAAATGCCATTGAATATTATAGAATAGGAGAAGGAGGAGAGAAATAAAATGATCTTGGCAGATAAAATATTATGTGAAAGAAAGAAAAATGGATATTCTCAAGAGGAACTGGCGGATAAACTGGGAGTAACAAGGCAGGCGATTTCTAAATGGGAGGGTGCACAGACAACTCCTGATCTGCAGAGGATCCTGCAAATGAGCGAATTATTCGGCGTATCGGTGGATTACCTATTAAAAGATGAAATAGAAGCGGATGAATCAAGCAGCAATCCAAAAGAGGAGACTCCGTCCATCCGCAGGATCAGTATGGAGGAGGCGAGCGAATATCTCCGCATTACAAAAGAAAATGCGCCCAAAATTGCATTGGGCGTAATAATGTGTATCTTATCCCCTATTTGTCTGATCCTGCTTGGAACCTGTGCGGAAGGTAATCTGATTTCCCTGTCGGAAGACGCTGCCGGTGGGATAGGGATAATGATACTTCTCGCGATCGTTGCGGTTGCCTGTGGTATCTTCTTATCATGCAGTGCAAAGATAAAACCGTACACGTTTCTTGAAAAGGAAGTCTTTGAGTCGGAATATGGGGTAACCGGGATGGTAGAGGAGAAGAAAAAAGGATACCAGAGCGTATATAATCTATATAACATTACCGGTACGGTGATATGCTTTATCGGTGCAATCGTGCTGTTTGTCGCCGCGTTTTTTGGGGAAAATGAGCTGCCTGCTGCGATTTGCTTTTGCTTAATGTTAGCGATTGTTTCCATAGGAGTGAGATTTTTTGTAATTGCCGGTATGATACAAGGATCTTTTGAAAGATTACTGCAGGAGGAAAAATATTGTATTGCTGCAAAAGAAAAAGCAAAGACGTCTATTAAACCGGCTGTAAGCGCGGTATACTGGCTTGTGGTTACAGCAATCTTCCTGGCTTTCACTTTGGGCGCTAAGACGGAAATGATTCCTGAGGAAATGATGGAAATTAGGATCATCTGGCCGGTTGCGGGAGTTCTCTTTCCGGTTGTCCTGATCATTGTAAACTTATTGGAAAATAAAGGAAAAAACAGAAAATAAAAAATCAAGAGCTGTTTAGTTAGCCCGGACTACAATCTCCGGGGCTAAAACAGCTCTGATTTTTTTAACATATGCCTGGTGTCCGCATATCAATGATTACTGTACGTTCAGACGCTGCCCAAAACGGTTCCATCGAAATGTCAACGGAAGGCTTTGTAAGGAAGATATAAAAATATACATCCGAAAAAGATTAGATTTTAATACCATTTTTATTCCATCTAATTGAGGTTCTGTATCCAAGTTTTTCATACCATGAAGCTACGTATGTGAAGTGTATATAGCTATAATCAAATCCATCTTCTTTTAATTTTTGCGTTACATGTTTTACCATTGTTAATCCGATTCCTTGATTTCGGTACTCCGGAAGGGTTCCTACACATCCGGGACCGCCTATTTTAATCACCTGTTCATTTATAGTATGTTTACCCAGATCATCAATGATGCAGAAGCTTGCAACTTTACCATCTATATAACCACAGTAAATGTTGCTATTTTCGTTAAAAAATTGTCCCCAGTCTTGGTCGACTTTTTCAACTTTTTCCTTTAATTTTTCAAGATCACCATCGTAAAATCCAAAGGAAATGCTGCTGTCCAAAAATTTATCGTAACTATGAATATCAAATTCGTTAAGAGAAAGAATCATTTCGTCAAAAACAAATTCTTCCGGCATATTATGAATGGACTCATTCTCAAAAAAATTTGGAAATAAACTGTGAAACAATAAAATATAGTCTTGTTTATTCATTTATTATCTGCCTTTCTTTCTCTGTTCCATAAGGATATTACAAAGCATGTTAGTATCATAGCATTGAAAGATTGACATTACAATTAAAATTTTTGTGCAAAAATTCCTTTGAAGTTTCAGGAAAAAAGCATTAAAATATGCAAGAACGTGTGGCAATACTGCGTAAATCCAGTTATCTGCCATGCGTTTTTTAATAATACACTTATAAATTCAGCGTGTAGCCATTGGCGTAAATCCAGCAGCCGGGGCTATACGCTGTTTTTGCATGAAAGGAGACAGACATGGAAACAAAAAGTAATTCATTTCTAATGGAAGAATCGGTTGGCCGGCTGATGGGGAAATATGCTGTTCCCTGTATTATTTCGCTCCTTGTGGGCGCCTTATACAACATTGTTGACCAGATATTCATTGCCAATGCCTCGTATCTCGGCTCTTATGGGAATGCTGCGAATACAGTGGTGTTTCCGCTGACTGTGATTGCCCTTGCCATTGCGGTTATGGTGGGTGATGGCTGCTGTGCCTTTGTAAGCCTGAGCCTTGGTAGGAACAAGCCGGAGGATGCGGGCAGCAGCATGGGGAATTCCATCCTGCTCACGGTCCTGTTCAGCGTTGTATTGTGTGCAGTTTATCTTGCGTTCAGCACGCAGATCATTGCGATGTTTGGAGGAACAGTGAATGAGGAGACCTTCCGCCACTCGAAAGAATATTTCTTCTGGATTTCCCTTGGCATCCCGTTCTATATGTTTGGGCAGGCAATGAATCCGGTGATTCGCGCAGATGGGAGTCCGAAATATGCTATGGAATCTACGCTTATAGGGGCTGTGGTCAATATTATATTAGACCCGGTTTTTATCTTTGTATTCAAGTGGGGAATGATGGGAGCGGCAGTTGCAACGGTGATAGGCCAGGTTGTGACAGCGGTTCTGGCAATATGGTACCTTATCCATGCGAAGACAGTAAAATTGTCCAGGGAGGATTTTAAACTGAAAGGAGAGGTTGTGGGCAAGACATTGTCCCTTGGAATCTGTAGTTTTTTATCACAAATATCCCTTGTGGCGGCAATGGCGGCCATTAATAATATGATCCGGAAATATGGGGCAATGAACGCCGTATTCGGGCAGGAGCAGTATGCACAGATTCCCATGGCGGTGGTTGGTATCGTAATGAAATTCTTCCAGATAGTCATCTCCATTGTGGTAGGCATGGCAGCTGGGTGCATTCCAATTGTGGGTTATAATATGGGCGCAGGAGCAAGCAGGAGGGTAAAGGAACTGTTTACGAAACTGCTGTTATCAGAGACCATAGTAGGTGTTTTGGCACTTTTAATTGTAGAATTTTTCCCGGTCGGACTGATCGGCATATTCGGAGCTGCTAATGAGAGTTCTTATTATACAGACTTTGCAGTCCGGGCATTTCGGATTTATCTCTGTATGGTAGTGTTTGCCTGTGTGAATAAAGCAGCATTTATTTTTCTGCAGGCTATGGGAAAGGCTATTGGTTCTACAATGCTCTCAATGGTCAGGGAGATTGTGTTTGGTGTTGGTTTTGCAATTCTTTTGCCGATCTATCATTTAGAAAGGCAATTCAATTATAAAACGGAAGAACGTCTGTTGGAAGAAAACCAATGGACGTTTTTCTATGTTTGAAAAATAAAATATTGTGGCTTTTGTTAATCTTGTAGGTTATATTTTCTTCAAAAAAATGATTTTTATTGTTTGTTTTATTCCATACCATACCGCTAATGCAAGAACCTGCTGCGCCACTCCAACCAACCAGACCTCTATTTTATTTTCTTTAGTCATCGAAAGAGAATCTTCGGAGGATCTTCTGGATGCATCTTCTTTCTGCTGGTTTGGGTTTTGAACCATAGATTCTGTGGATGCGTTATTTTCCTGAAAGTATGATTCCTGAACTCCCTGTTCCGGTTTTGAGGAGGTTTTTTCTCCGCAAAAGGTGCAATAGAGTGAGAAAGATGCGATAAATAATAGTGTAATCAATTTTCTGCGCATATGCGAGATCCTTTCTGCGTAGCTTTTGTGCAACACTGTATTTTGCCTTTTGTTAATGTATTATGAACTCATTATACCCCCAATAGATGTATTGTCAATGAAAATATTCGCTAAAAGCGAATATAATATAACAATAGTTTGTGTATGCAATTAGAAAAATCGTATAGAATTTATTAAAAATAGTTAGATAATCAGGGGAAAAAAGAATGTCTGCTTCTGGCTTAAAAATGGAAATAGGAAAAAGAGTTCATGATTTTAGAACGGAACATCATTATACACAGGCGCAATTTGCTGAAATGATGGATGTTTCCGTCAATTTTTTGTCCGAGATTGAAAATGGAAAAAAAGGAATGTCACAAGAGACCATTTGCAGATTGTGTAGTTATTTCGATATCTCGGCAGATTATCTTTTATTTGGAACAGCTTCTAAACATGCAAGCGCGCAGAATCTTGTAGAAATAGCTACTTCTTTGAATCTTCAGGATCTGGATTTAGTAATAGATTATTTGATGTCGTTGAAAAAAATTAAAGAATTGGATATCTGATACGAGGACCGGTTTCCCGCGGTGGGTTAAGGTAGCCAAAAGAAGTTGTTTATGTTATACTTGCGTATATCATCCATAGTTCACAAAAACTGATTGTTATGTATAATGAAATGGCATGGTTCATGTAATGGGACATAAGGAGATATCTGTGATGGAAGATTCAATGGCTGATAAAGAGGCGATGATGCGGAGCGAATTGATCAGCGATGCTCTCGATCCTGCAGAGTTTTGTGGACGTGTAGAAACAGAGCTTAGAAAGCGTTATCATAAAAAGTTATTTTCGCCGTTTGCGAAGGCGATTAATACATATAAACTCCTGCAGGAGCATGATAAGGTTGCAGTATGCATTTCCGGAGGCAAGGATTCCATGCTGATGGCGAAGTTGTTTCAGGAGCTGCAGCGGCACCGGAAGTTTCCATTTGAGCTGGAGTTTCTGGTCATGGATCCGGGGTATCGAGAGGAAAACCGCAGGATGATCGAGCATAATGCGAGGATTCTTGGGATTCCGATTACAATATTTGAATCGGAGATCTTTGATACAGTATATGATATTGAAAAGTCCCCATGCTATCTCTGCGCAAGAATGAGGCGGGGGCATCTGTATCATAAGGCAAAGGAACTGGGATGCAATAAAATTGCGCTGGGACATCATTATGATGACGTCATAGAGACAATTTTAATGGGGATGCTTTATGGCGGACAGATCCAAAGCATGATGCCTAAGCTGCATAGTACGAATTTTGAGGGTATGGAGCTGATCCGTCCCATGTATCTGATCCGCGAGGCGGATATCAAGCGGTGGCGGGACGAGAACGGGCTGCGGTTTTTGCAGTGCGCATGCCGGTTTACGGAATGTTGTGCAGCACGCAGTGCCGATGAGCCTATGGAATCCAAACGGCAGGAGGTAAAGGAGCTGATTGCCCGGTTGAAAAAAGACAACCCTTTTGTGGAGTCCAATATATTTAAAAGCGTGGAGAATGTATCATTGGACACAGTGATCGCATATAAGAAAAAAGGAAAGAAGATTTCGTTTCTGGATGAGTATGACGGTTGATAAGGAAGGAAAATATATGGCACAGGATATTAAAAAGACTATCGCGGCTGCTGCAGCTGAGCTTAGCGGAAATTATCAGTCACAGGAGATTTTTGAAATCAGCATCGGAGTGAAACTACCGAAACGCCTGGAGATTATCGAGGTGGTAGATGAGGTCCGCAGACTGATGTTTCCCGGATATTTTGGTGATGAGAATACGGCTTATGTTTCTCTGGAAAGTTTCGCCGGCAATACGCTTGCGGGAGTTTATGAAAAGCTGTTTAAGCAGATCAGGACAGCTCTTTTGTATAAGGCGGGCAGAAAGAAAGAATCTCAGGACCGTCAGGAAACAGAAAGTCAGGCGGAGGATCTTACGCTGCAGTTTATCAGGCGTCTTCCAAGGATACAAAATCTTTTGTTTAAGGACGTGGAAGCGGAGCTGGCGGGAGATCCTGCGGCGAATAGCAGGGAGGAGATCATATTTTCCTATCCGGGCATTTTTGCCATCTTTGTTTACCGGATTGCCCATGAACTGTATCAGCTGAATGTTCCGTATATTCCCAGGATCATGACGGAGTATGCTCATGGCAAGACGGGGATCGATATCAATCCCGGTGCGGAGATCGGAGAGTATTTCTTTATTGACCATGGTACGGGTATTGTTATTGGAGAGACGACGAGGATTGGTGATCATGTGAAGATCTATCAGGGCGTGACGCTTGGTGCATTGTCCACCCAGAAAGGGCAGGAACTTTCCGGAGTGAAGCGTCATCCGACAATTGAGGATAACGTGGTCATCTATGCCAATACGACGGTTCTTGGAGGAGAGACCGTTATCGGCAAAAATTCTGTTGTAGCAGGAAACTCCTTTGTGACGGAGTCGATTCCGCCCGATACGAAGGTATCGGCGTATCTGCCGGAGTTGCAGTATAAAAGCAGGAAGAAGGACTAAAATAGAAATAATGGGGAGGTTTTAGGATGAGCTCTGAAAATAAATATGCTGTTTTGATTGACGGCGACAATGTTGCCCCCAAATATCTGAAAGCGATTCTGGATGAGGTTTCGGATCATGGGGTGGCGACTTATAAGCGTATCTACAGCGATTGGACAGACCATCTCCGTTCCGGCTGGAAACAGCCGATCCTGGAACATTCCGTACTGCCGGTGCAGCAGTACAGTTATACCACAGGGAAGAATGCTACCGATTCCGCAATGATCATAGATGCGATGGATATCTTATACACAGGAGATGTTGATGGATTTTATCTGGTGACGAGCGACAGCGATTTTACAAGGCTGGCTGCAAGACTGCGTGAAGCGGGCAAGGAGGTTGTCGGTATCGGAGAGGCCAAGACGCCGAAGGCGTTCCGCAGCGCGTGCAATAGTTTTAAACTGTTGGAAGTAATTTATAATGATGAGGAAATAGAAGAAATTACGGCGAAAAAGAGCAGCACACGGAAAACCGCCAAGAAAGAAAATAAACTGGAGGTAACCGACCTTACAGAGATTGAAAATGCAATCTGTAAGATTATTGATGAAAATTCCAATAAGGGCAAGGATACTTATATCGGTGAGGTCGGAAGCAAGCTGACCAATAAATACCCGGATTTTGATGTACGTAATTATGGCTGTACCAAATTGAGTACGCTTCTGGAAGACAAGATGAGCAATTTTATGCTGCAAAAGAAGAACAGTAGCACTGTGATCATGTTTAAAAGTACGGATATTGCGAAGGAAGATGTGGAGCAGGAGATCATTCGTATTCTCAAGAAGCATGGCGGCGAATGTAACAACATGGCGATTATTAATGAAGGCCTGAAGGCATGGAATCCCAATTTTTCCGCTAAAAAGCTGGGATATAGCAAGTTCTCGGATTATCTGCAGTCCTTTACGGAGATTTTGGAAGTAAAGAATAATGAAGTAAGATTACTAAAAAAAGATTAATAAGAGTTAGCTTCACATTTTGTTGCTTAAAGGGCGGATTCAGATTAACGGTTATGACACAAGTTTTCCCAAATCATATAATTCATCAGGACATATATCCTGACCATCAGGCCATACAACCGTATATCCGTCCGTAGCAACACATTTGAAATATTCAAAGGATCGCAGTTTGCCATACCAATCACCCTTTATATAAGGTTCAACGTCAAAACACTTTTTTTCCCCGTTATCAAATGTTACCAGTATCTGATATGCACATGTTGCTTCTACTTGAATTGCAGTTGGTCGTAGCATAATAATACCCTCCAAATTATTTAACGCAACGGTTCTATTTTAAAATAACCGTCTCCATTACTTAATAATCTCCAATTTGCCTGTAATTCTTCTTCATGAATTGCCATCCATGCTAACAGTAGTTTCATTTGTTTCTTTGGAAAACTTCCTTCTAAAACATCCCCGTCTATTCCGACTATAATTTCATTATCTCCATAAAGGGCATGAACATGCGGTTTATTGTGTCTTCCGCCCTTTTCGCTTTGCATACGTACAATAATTCCAAAAAACATTGATAACGCGGGCATTTAAACACCTCCATTTTAACGATCTTCCATAATATTTGCAACCATAAAAATACTTATCCACTATATTATACAGAATAGCATTAATTTTTTAATAAATAAAGAGAAGGTATCCATTGATAAATTATTATCAGTATCCCACGCAGATACCGCAGATGGCAAAATAGTCTCCGGTACTGTCTTCGGACGGTTTTAATTCAATCAAGTGCGTTTCGGAGATATCATTTTTATAACATTCTACATAGTCGCAGCAGCTGCCCCAGCCGCCGCTGTAATCTGCGTCGATCGTTGTGACGCATACCCCGTCAACATAAATATCATATTGGCCGCTCTGACCGTCGATGGTCTGATAAAAGACGATGCCGGCTTCACAGCTTGTGATCTCAAAAGAAATCGTTCCTCCGGTTGTGGTTGCCCATCCGTCCGTATGTGACAGCGCCGAAGGGATATCGCTTTGTATAAACCCTTCCATGGCAACAGGGGAAATATCCGAGGCATAAAGAAGATCGGCATCTTCATATCTTGACTTGGTCAGAGTATCTTCTGTTACAACATATTCCGGATAATCAGCCGTATTGATTTCAGATAGTACATCGCAGTAAAACTGAGTTAAAAGATGAGCAATCAAAGCATGTCCGCCATTTGCCGGATGAACGCCATCCGGATTGCCCACGTCTGCCCAGGAAAGGCTTCCGTTTTTCCTGCCTTCAGAGAGTACGGCAGCATAATTGATCGTGCTGACGCTTAGTTTAAATGCCACCTGCGCATGTTCCGTTGCGTAATTATAATCCTGTTCAGTGCCTAATAGTAAGGCAATCACGGCAGGCTCGTTATCAGATAAGAGGATCGCGCGCAAAAGACTTTCGTATGTTTCTTTGTTCCATGAACGGTAATCATTGACAGAAAATTCCGTAATGACCAGATCCGGTTCATAGGCAAGAACATCATCCTGCAATCTATGTACGCCAAGATAGGAGTCCGTTGCGCCAATCCCCGCATTAATATAGTTAATCGTTGCTTCGGGAAAGGTATCTTCCCACCATTTTGTAGAAAGATAAGCATAGCAGGAAGTATTTTGGGGAGATGCGCTGGAACCGTCGGTGATTGAGCCGCCGATATACGCGATCGTAATTTCTTCTCCATGAGCGGCGCGTTCCATAATGTTCATAAGGCGGTACAGGTTGCCGGGATTCTGGATGCCTATATCGATCATTTCTTCAGTTACGGTCAGACTGCCGGTATCTGTGGGGGCAGCCATGGTCGCGATCAGATCAGGAGATACCCTGTTATTCTGCCCGGAATGACATCCTGAAAGGGTGGATATCAGGAAGGTACTAAAGATGACAGGCACGTAGATGTATCTAACTATATTTTTTATCAGAGAAATACATTTCATAGGAAAACTCCTTTTCTGCCGACGTTTATTAAGATCGTTCCGGTTGGCCGACAGGTTTAAAAAATGGCGGACAAATCTGCCCGCCATTCTTGGATTCTCGGTTGTTGATTATTTTACGGTAATGGAAGTAATATGGGGATTTGCCCCGTTATACCAGTAAAGGAAGCCTTCCATGCTGACAACATCGCCGATATTAAGATTCTTAACAGCGGCATATACGTCGGTTGTCTTGTCACACAGATATGATTCTACTACAAAGGAATAGGTCTCGCCGCCCACGGAAACGTTGAAATAAAGGTCGTCGCCGTCTGTGCCGGAACCGTCCCAGTTATACATAAACGCTTCCCCGTTGCCTGCGTCTTCTACAGTCATATCTGTAAAAGCTACCCGCTCATTCTGGTGTGTGATCAGGTCTTCTGAGCCAAGCATATTGGTTACGTCCAAAGGCTCGGCAACAAAGCTGCCGTCGATAATCTCAAAGGTAGCATCTGTGATCTCAATTTCGCCGGACCATTCGCTCTTATAACCTGTTACGCGAATTTTTGTGCCGGTGGTCAGTTTCTCATAATCTGCCTCGGAACATGCCATTTCATAGATAAAATAAGCGCCGTCTTTGTCCTGTGTATAGATGGTTGCTTTGTCTTCCCACCAAGCCTGTTTTGCTTGTACATAAGTTTCTACGACAACCGGTGTGTCCAGTTCAGCGGCAATGTATTCTGCATACGTCATAGTGCCCTCGGATTTCTCGTCGATTGTCTCAGTTCCGGTCGCTGCGTCCGTTCCATTTCCGTCAGATGCAGGATTCTCTGTTTTGCCACATCCGCTTAGTGCAACCGCCAGTGAAAGAACGGCTGCCGCG
>DLOP01000039.1:0-7876 GCA_002478505.1 Lachnospiraceae bacterium UBA7481 | reverse complement strand
CACAAATTTGCGATTGAAAAATCTTTGATTTTTCAATCTATCTCCCTTTCTGTTTTTCGTGCATTGCATATATGAATCCTTTTCATATATGTAATAGAAAATCTCAGATATTCTATTTTAAATCTCTGATTTTCTATTTTTCACCGCTATTTTACAAACTTATATAAAATTAATCAATATACTTTTCAACAAAAAATCAGTTTCTTTTCCCTTTCCTGTGTTCAAAGATGACATATATCAGGATAATACCCCATACAATGACAAGAGTAGACAGCAGTATGACGGCAGTATTCGGAAGCGGACCAAGATCCGTTTTGGCATTGGCCGAGGCTCCTTTCTGATCCAGACGGTACAGGGAAGTGATGTTGCTGTATAGGTTTTCAATGTATTGTTCGTCAATTGTTTCGCTACGGCGGACAGACTTCACGGTATTTTCAATCAACTGTCCCGCCGCGTCACGCAGGGAGGCGGAGCCGTTAAATACCGGCGTTACAAAAGTGCTGTCGGTATATTTTAGTAAAAGCTGCGCTGCGTCGATTTTGACTTCATAATAGACGGAGTTGTCTTCTCCGCTTCGGGAAAGATATTCCTGATATTCTGCGCTGTTTTGCGCCCGTATGGTAACAGGGATATAGCCTTCCGTTTCTGCATAGGCGATCTGCACGTCATTGGTTAGAAGATATTGCGCAAAAAGCCATGAAGCCAGAACCTCCTGTGGGTCGCTTTTGTTAAAGATGCAGATGGAAGGACCCTGTGAGATCATCAGCGGATTCGCCGGATCAAATTGCGGGATCGGCATGACGGTTGTTTCAAAATCCACTTTCTGATCTTCGCTGATATCGGAAAGAGGGGCATCGGAACCCATCCAAGTTGCGCCTGCGGTAGAATCAATAGCAAAGATACACTGTCCTGCGTTTAGGAAATTGGCAGGATAGCTGGAGATCTTAAATGTTGAAAAAGCCCGGCTTTCCCCGTGATCTGCAATCGTATATAATAATTCCGTCGTCGTATCATTAAACAGCTCAATCGTTCCATCATCAGTAGAATACCCGGCGCCGCGTTGTTTTAACATCTGGATCATCATATTGTCCGTTGATTTATAGATGAAAGGGATCAGGACATTCTGCCCATTGACGACAAAGCTTCCGTCCGCGTTCTTTGCCATCGCGGCTTCTGACACTTCCCAGATAAAATCCCATGTCATGATATCAGGCAGAGTATAGCCAAGCGCTTCTACATAGGTTTTATTGATATAGCATACTTCTGTGGAACGCATATAGGGGATGGCGTAATAAGCATCCTGAAAACGGCATTCTTCTAAGAATTTTGGAACAATCTCCTCTTGTGAAACGGAATCATATACAATCTCGCTGCCGCCCAATCCGTATCTTTCATCAGCAAATAAACTATCCAGCGGCACAACGGTATTGCTGCCGGTCAGATAGGTAGCAATGTGATCGGGGTAGGTAATGCAGACATTGGGCGTTGTGTTGGTGGCAATATTGGTAATGACGTCGTTATAAATAGTGCCGTAATTCGTATAAAGACGCAGATTGACTGTAATATTGGGATAAAACTCCTGAAAATCCGCGATCGCCTGTTTGTAGATATCAGTCTGAGTCTTGTTGGTGTCGTTTTTCGCCCAAAAAGTAATAGTGATGGGCTGTGTAGTATCAAAAGATTCCGGAATCTCAAAGGTTGTTTCTTCCCGTGAACCATGGCAGGCGGTCAGACAAAGAATGAAGATGACCGAAAGCAGCAGGAAATAACAAATTCTTTTTTTCATTACCATAATAATCCTCCATGTCAGAGCAGCTTGCTGCGGCTCAAATGCTTATCCCTTGGTTCCTCCTCTGGATACTCCGGCCATGATCTTATCGCGGAAGATCAGAAACAGCGCAACTAACGGAATAGAAATGACAACGACGGCAGCCATCATGGCAGGGATATTCTCCCGTCCAAAACCGTTTTCCCGGATCTCCTGGATACCGTTGGAAACCAGATAATAATTCTCATCATCGGTGATCAGCCGCGGCCAGACATAAGAATTCCAGCATTCAATGATCTTCAGGATGCCGATGGTGATCAGCGTAGGACGGCAGATGGGGATCAGCACCTTAATGAGATATTTCAGATCGGAAGTTCCGTCAACTTTGGCAGCGTAGTAAAGCGCATCCGGTACTTGTGCAAAATTTTCTTTTAAAAGATAAATATAAAATATCGAAGTGACCGATGGCAGGATCAGCCCCAAGAAAGTATTGCGCATATTGAGATTGGTAATGGTTGTGAAATTTGTAATGATCACAAGCTCATTCGGAATCATCATCAGGGAAAGAAACAGTGTAAACAAGGTATTTTTCCCTTTGAATTGCAGCCTTGCAAATGCAAATGCGGCAAGTGTGATCACGACCATCATGATCGCTGTCGTTGCAAGCGTAAAAATCAGCGTGTTGGTCAGATAGCGGACAAGAGGCACTTCCGTAAAGGCGCTGATATAATTCTGGAATGTGGGCGAGGAAGTGAAAAATTTTGGTATATACTCGGAATTATATTCCCCATAACTTTTGAAGGAGGTCAGGATCATCCAATAAAATGGAAAGAGGACAATAATCCCCCAGACTGCAAGGAAAAAGTATATTACCGTATGGACTGCTTTGCTTCGGGCAGCGGCAGAACGGGCGGTATTATGAAAATCGGTGGGTTGGTTTGTTCCGATATCACTCATATACAATTTTAGCTCCTTTCAAATTTTGAGGCGGCAAGCTGCGCAAATTATAATCTGTGCAGCTTGTCATATCATTTCTTTAAAAGTTCCTTTTGACACTCATAAGTTGTCACAGTTATACATAGTAGGTGTGCTTCCGGCTTACCAGCAGGTTAATGCAGGTGATGGTCAGTACGATTACAAACAGGATGATGGCAGCTGCGGATGCATAAGACGGATATCCGCCGCTGTCGCCATAAAGCATATCGTATATATAGCCTACAATGGTATTCATCTCAGCGGCATTCAGATTGACGCCAAACAGGGCAACCGCATTGCTGTATTCCTTAAATGCCCCGATAAATCCCGTGATGACCAGATAAAAGATCGTAGGTGAGATCATAGGGAGCGTAATTCTTGTAAAGGTGCGCAGGCGTGAAGTGCCGTCAACCTTGGCGGCATTGTAGTAGTGTTGGTTCACGGAAGAAAGCGCACTGGTCAGCAGTAATATCTTAAACGGCATAACCACCCAGATAATATAAAAGCACATAACAAACATTTTCGCCCAGTAAGGTCCCTCGATAAAATCCACGGAAGAACCGCCGAACCAGTTGATCAGCAGATTGACAAGACCATCCGAATACGCGGTCTTCTTAAACAGGATCATAAATACCAGACCCACCGCCAGAGTATTGGTCACATAAGGTAAAAAATAGATCGTCTGGAATAAATTCCGCAGGGGCTTGATAGAGCTGATCCCTACTGAGATCAGCAGGGCGATCCCGGTTGACAGAGGCACCGTAATGATCACCATTAAGAAAGTGTTCTTAACTGCCTGCAGAAAGTACGCGTCATGCAGCACATAGGAAAAATTGTACCATCCTATATCAAAAAAAGTCTGGGATGCAAAATTGTAGCCTTCTTCAAAAGAATAGATCAGGACATCGATCAATGGATATACCATGAAAATCCCTAAAAAGAGGATCGCCGGCAGCAGGTAAAGCCAGCTTTTGGAGTTGTTTTTGCTCATGTTGTCTCCTCCGGTGGAGTTCCGTATTTAATATAATTTACCAGATCTTTGATCTTGCTGACATTCATATACAGAGTGTCTTCGCTGAGATGTTTTTCTGCAAGTGATTCTAAGATACGCGGCTTTGCCGCAGCGTCAATTACGATCGTATCTATAAAATCGCTCATATCAAGTTTTTCATTGAGCATGATATTCTCAAAGGAACATTCGTCGCGTCCCCAGAGAAGAAATAATCCTTTTTGCATATAAAGACGGTCAAACTGCTGGGTTGCGTCAACGAAAATCGGCATATCCACACCGCGGTTCATATCGGTGGACTCTTTATCAATATACTTCTGTAACCATTCATAGAGATATTGATTATTACGGATGACCTGGCTGGAAAGCTTCCTGCGGTCTTTCAGCATCTGCTCATATTTGCTCTTGTTAAAGATAAATACCTTGCCGTCGCAATCCAGATATCTTCCCTTGGCATCATGACAGGCAAAGAACAGCGCCACATCAAAGGAGTAGGAAAAATCCAGCATACGCGTGGGCAGCGTGAAATGCTGCGCAATCTCGATACAGGTCAGCTCATCAAAATTAAACAGATGCTTCATCTCATCTACAAAGCGGAACATCTGGCTGTCCGCAATAGCGATATGGTCGCCGCGGAGACCGGATGGGATCAGGACAAAGTCGCTGTTTGGCTGTCCGCGGAAGACAATGACGTCGCCTCGACCGTTTAACTGCCGGATATATTCGTCATAGGTTGTTGCTTTGTTCATGTGATCACGTCATTCCTTTAGTATGTTGTCTGGCTTAAAAATAAATACGCTCGCCGGTTTCTATGTTAAATAACAATACTTTATGTGGCTTTAGTGAAAAACGGACTGTGGCGCTGTCGGGATCGATCTCATTATCCGCATCAATAATAGAGCGGACGTTGGGATTTTCACAGGACGGATGTGTGGAAACAACACTGATGTCGCGTCCCATCACTTCGATCCTGACCAGATTGCAGCAAAGAGCGCCATGTTCGTCCGGGATAAATCCTTCCGGACGGATACCGACGGTCACTTCCTGATCGGCAATGCCCGCAACATTTAAAAGCGCGGTAGGGGCTGACTGGTTGGAAGAGTTGTCCTGAGCAATATTTTCTGTAAGATAAAGCTTGCCGTCTTTCACCCTGCCTTGAAATATATTGATCGGTGGTGTTCCGAGGAACTTAGCGACAAACAGATTTACAGGATCGTCATAGATATCCTGCGGCTTGCCGATCTGCTGAAGTTCGCCATCTTTCATGACAACGATCACATCGGAAATGCTCATGGCTTCTTCCTGATCGTGGGTGACAAAGATCGTTGTGATGCCGGTCTCTTTTTGGATCCGACGGATTTCCTCCCGGGTCTGTAAGCGCAGTCTGGCGTCAAGGTTAGACAGCGGCTCGTCCAAAAGAAGGACTTTTGGCATTTTCACCATGGCGCGGGCGATGGCGACGCGCTGCTGCTGACCGCCGGAAAGCTCGCTGGGCTTCCGCTCCATCAATTCCTCGATCTGTACCAGCTTGGCGGCGTCAATGGCGCGTTCGTTCATCTCCTCTTTGGAAAGCTTGTCCGATCCTTTTAGATTCTGCAAAGGGAAGATAATATTCTGTCTGACAGTGAGATGGGGATAAAGCGCATAATTTTGAAAGACAACGCCGACGCCTCTGTGTTCCGGAGGAAGTTCCGTTACGTCATCTTCGCCAAAAAAAATTTTTCCTTCCGTGGGTTCTTCCAGACCGCAGATCATGAATAATGTGGTACTTTTGCCGCAGCCGGAGGGACCTAGCAGCCCGACCAGTTTGCCATCGGGGATTTCAAAGCTGAAATCATTGACGGCGGTCACGTCGGCGCCTTTCTTATTGCGGTTGGGAAATTTCTTCGTTAAATTCTGTAATACGACCTTCATAGCGCGAACCCTTATCCTTCATATAGATGAATAAATATTTTGGTATGTAACATTGCAGATAATATGATTATTGACCAATTGCAGTGGAATTATGCTGAATCACAGCGCAAATCCGGCGCGGGAAAGGCTTTGATCAGCGATTCCCTAAGAATCGGATGAAAAATCTGCCACCAACATTATATCGCGTCATCATGCAGGAAACAAGAGGTATTTGTCAGAGAAAGCCTTGACAATCCTACGCGGCATTGCTTATAATATGGGTGCGATAAAGGCGATGACGAAGACAGTATCTTATGATGGAAATCAATAGCGTGATCAGACGCGCAGCGAGCCGGTGAGGGTGGGAGACCGGTGAAAGTAGATCATAGGTGAAGATCACTTCCGAGCTGCAGGCTGAAAGTGAAAGTAGGCTGTGCCGTGTGTGCCGACGTTACCGGCAGGCATATGAAAGTCCAATGTAAATGCAGGGACGGAGTATGAGCGTAACAGGTGGTTATGGGTATGATCTCATCCTTTTACGGGATGAGTTTTTTGTTTTAAGGGATAAAAGACATTCGCAGTAAGGAGGGTAAAGATGTATAAGAAAGTTTCTACCGATCTGAATTTTGTGGAGAGGGAAAAAGAAGTTGAAAAGTTTTGGAAGGATCATGATATTTTCAGGAAAAGTATCAAGTGCCGCGAGAGCTGTCCGACTTATATGTTTTATGACGGACCTCCGACAGCCAACGGCAAGCCCCATATCGGTCATGTGCTGACCCGTGTCATCAAAGATATGATTCCGAGATACCGTACCATGAAGGGATATATGGTTCCCCGAAAGGCAGGCTGGGATACCCATGGACTTCCGGTAGAGATCGAAGTAGAAAAGCTGCTTGGCTTAGACGGCAAGGAGCAGATCGAGGAATATGGATTAGAGCCTTTTATTGAAAAGTGTAAGGAGAGTGTCTGGAAATACAAAGGCATGTGGGAGGATTTCTCCGGCACGGTGGGATTCTGGGCGGATATGGATGATCCATACGTTACCTATCATGATGATTTTATAGAATCAGAATGGTGGGCATTAAAAGAGATCTGGAATAAAGACCTTTTATATAAAGGTTTTAAGATCGTACCGTACTGTCCCCGCTGTGGGACGCCGTTGTCCTCTCAGGAGGTGGCGCAGGGTTATAAAGATGTGAAGGAGCGTTCTGCAATTGCGCGGTTTAAGTGCAAGGACGAGGATGCGTATATTCTGGCATGGACCACAACGCCATGGACGCTTCCGTCCAATGTAGCGCTCTGTATGCATCCGGATTATGAATATGTCAAGGTAAAAAGCAATAAGGACGGTCTTACCTATTATATGGCGCAGGCGCTGGTTGCGCAGGTGCTTGGTGATGATGTGGAGGTGCTTGAAAGCTATCGTGGAAAAGATCTGGAACATAAGGAATATGTTCCTCTGTTCCCTTATGCGGATGATGTTGTTGCAAAACAGGGAAAGAAAGGCTTCTATGTTGTTTGCGACGAATATGTCACACTGACGGATGGTACGGGTGTTGTTCATATTGCACCGGCATTTGGTGAGGACGACGCAAGCGTTGGAAGAAAATATGATCTGCCTTTTGTCCAGCTGGTGGATGGCAAAGGCGAGATGACAGAGCCTACCCCTTGGGCGGGAACCTTTGTGAAAAAGGCGGATATGCCGATTTTGCAGGCATTGGAGGATGCAGGCCTTTTATTTGACGCGCCGAAGTTCGAGCACAGCTATCCTCATTGCTGGAGATGCGATACTCCGTTGATCTATTATGCGCGGGAATCATGGTATATCAAGATGACGGCGGTCAAAGATCAGATGATTGCCAATAACAATAAGATCAACTGGATCCCGGAATCCATCGGAAAGGGACGTTTTGGAGACTGGCTGGAGAATCTGCAGGATTGGGCGATCTCCCGGAACCGTTACTGGGGTACGCCGTTAAATATCTGGGAATGTGAATGTGGTCATATGCACTCTGTGGGCAGCAGGGCAGAACTTGCAGAGCTGAGCGGCAATGCGGAGGATGCGAAAGTAGAGCTGCACCGTCCGTACATTGATGCGGTGACCTTCCCCTGCCCGAAGTGCGGTAAGACCATGCACAGGGTGCCGGAGGTGATCGACTGCTGGTTTGACTCCGGCGCCATGCCTTTCGCACAGCATCACTATCCTTTCGAGAATAAGGAAGCTCTTGACA
>DLOP01000028.1:2514-5742 GCA_002478505.1 Lachnospiraceae bacterium UBA7481 | reverse complement strand
ACGGATTGCCAACTAGCACATATCACAGCCATTATTGATGACATTCGCAATAAAGATGTGTAATCACCCAACGAAGATCATCCTTTTACTACTCAATATTTTTATTTATTTTTTCAATCCAACCGCTATCACTATTTTCAAACAACTCCATAAACTTTCCAAAATTACTGCTTCCAGAAATAGAATCTTTTATTTCTGAATCTTCCATTCTCCGTCTCATATCTTTGTAATTTTCCACAGTAATATGTTCCATAATATCCTGGATCTGATCCGCTGNNTCCGCTCTTCCTTTGTAATTTTCCACGCCTGTATATTTCTTTATTAATGGAGCATTTACAGGCTTTGCCGGTGATTTCAAATTTTCATCAGTCCAATGCTTCATTATTATCTGCATTGTACACGGATTACCAAACATTACTACTTCATCTGCGGCATTGGAAACACCATGAAACTCATTAATCTTTCGCTTAATATCTTCGTACTGCTCATGAGGTTTCTTTTCTGTATCACAAAATATTAGGACGACTTCGTATGAACCGTTCTGGTAACGATCCTGATATCTCGCCGGAATATTTCCATTACCTCGGGCATTGACCAACGAATTTTCGTATTGTTCATTCCATACCTCTAAAACCTTCAATCGTTCAAGATACTCATATTCCTCATGCCCTTCACAGATAATGCAGATCTTATGCTTATCGGAAATCTTAGGGAGCTTATTATTCATCGACAACACTCCCCCTTATACCGCCCTTAATACTAAGCAATGTATTAATCAATTCCGGATCAGGCAAAGCTCCAAGTGCTCCTTTCCTGTATTTTTCCATAATATCAGTCGTATCTCTAATTCCCTGTTGTGCAGTAAAATCTGCAAGCGAATATACATACACACCATCCTCGTCCTTATGAACAAACCAAATCTGTTCTTTTCTGAACATTCTCTTACAATCCATAAGATTAATGTCATGTACGGTAAATATCATCTGTGCATTGGTATTCAATTCATTATTAAACATAGCTACTATGGCTCTGGTAAGTTTAAAATGAATACTGCTATCCAATTCATCTACAACAAGAATTCTGCCTTGCTCAAGCGCCTCTATAACATAACCGGCAATGGAAGCAATCTTCTTTGTTCCCGTAGAATCATATAACATACTTGGTACATGGACTCCCTTATATGTGGAAACCAGTCTGATCTGATCCATTATATTCTCTGGTATATCAAGAACTTTTTCTTCCGGTTTTTCGTCATCCTCAGTAGCCTTTAGCTGAATTTTATCCATATCAACAAACTCAAAATTATCCATATATAAATCTGCATACTTAATAAACTCTACAACCTTTTCCTGCAACTGATTTTTATTCTTCATAAGTTCAATCGTATGCTGCATAGGTATATTGTTCATATTAATAATGTCTATTTTTTTTGCAAATCCCACAAGAATCTGTTTCATCTTCTCTATATGCTCAAATTTATTTGTATCTATTACATAAAATAGCAAATTATTCTTCGACACAATCGGCATCGTATTCTGTACATTTTCGTCAATGCACTCATATATTTCGCTAATAGTATCTTTTTTCAACCAGCATACTTCTTTTTCATTGTTATACTGGTCTTTAAAAATCTCCGAAAATGATTCATATATATACTCTTCTTTTTCAGCATCATACTTAAAATCATAAGCAAACGTTCTTCCTGATGCCATAAATGTTACACCTAGTTCACATACATCACTCTCTGTAAACATATTAAGCATCCATCCATTTTTCTTATTTAAGAGTATTCCCTTTATCGCTCTAATGCACTTAATCAAACAAGTTTTTCCTGCGTTATTGGGTCCATATATTCCAACCGTTTTAAGGATATTGAAATTATTCTCTTTATGAACATTAGTCACGAATTTCTTATTTCGCATATCTGCTTTCATCGAAAATACAATTTGATTTTCAAATGCATAACAGTTTTTCGCTCTTATCTCTATAATCATAGCTCATTCCTCCAAGTTTTTTCCTATATATCATTATTATATCACCAAATATTTTTTATGCAATTTATTTTCACGAAAAATATTTTAACCATAATTTAACTATAAAATTAGGACAACTTTTCAGCTGCCCCTTAATCAGTTTTAGAAGATTTTCCAGTCTTTCTATCATGTATTTCCATCAAAAAATGCAATCAACTGCAAATATCAATTAAATTGCACCAAAAAATTCAGTTGATTGCAAATTTTATCTTGAATCTAAAATCCTTTTCGCCGGATGGGCGCAAATCAATGCAATAAGTATAATTATTGCCGTTATCCCCAAACTAATCGGATATACCGCCATAATATTCAGAAATGTTTTATATTTGGGAAATATATAGTAGATCCACACGATCCTCACGCCGCATATCCCGATGATCGTAAGGACCGCCGGCATCAAAGATATCCCGAACCCCCGCATATATCCGGACATCACTTCATATGACTGTGAAAAGAAATAAGCGGAAAATATCATGACAAGCCGATAATATCCGATCTCTATAACTTCCGGATTCTGATTGAAAATACCTAAAAGATCACGGCCAAACAAAAGAATGATCCCGATCGCTAACGCGGTAAAAATACAACCTTCCAAATAACACAGTCTAAAGGATTTTTTACAGCGGTCGATCTTCCCTGCGCCATAATTCTGTCCGACAAAGGTAGTGCATGCCTGACCATAACTGGTAAGAATATCATGGGCAAACACTTCAATATTAAATGCTATGCTTGACCCCGCCATGACGATCTTTCCAAGGCTGTTGATCGCGCCCTGGATAATAATATTTGCAAAAGAAAAAACCGCAGACTGAATGCCTGCCGGAATACCGATCCTTAAAATATTTTTCAGAACCGGCTTATCTATTTTCAGATCCGAAATTTTTAATTGTATCATATCATCTCTTTTTAAAAGTGCGTTCAGCAAGATAAAGGAGCTGACAATACTCGATATCACCGTTGCAAGCGCTACGCCGTTGACGGTCATTTTCAGAATACATACGAACAACAAATTAAGCAATACATTAAGAACACCCGATACTGCCAGCGCAATCAGGGGCATTTTTGTATTACCTATGGCACGGAATATCGAGGCTTCAAAATTATACAAAAGAATGACCGGAACTCCGATCATATATACCCTAAAGTACAGGATCGTCATATCGATCACGTCAGCAGGGACATTCTGGGAAAGAAA
>DLOP01000028.1:340-2508 GCA_002478505.1 Lachnospiraceae bacterium UBA7481 | reverse complement strand
TCCCAGGACAGATATAAAAACTCCGATGATAAGGGAAATCAGAACGGAAGTATGTACTGCTTTTTTTACGGTTTTGGTATTTCCGCAGCCAACGGCATTGGCAATCACAACATTCGTACCAAGGGAAATGCCGATAAAGGCATTTACAATCAGTCCGATAATAGGACTGTTTGCACCCACGGCAGCCACGGCAGCTTCCCCCTGATCCCCGGTAAAGCGTCCTACTATGGCTACGTCAGCGGCGTTAAAAAGCTGCTGTAAAATGCCGGTTGCCGCCAGCGGCAATGCAAATAGAAGAATTTTATTCCATAAAGGACCATTCATCATATTTGTATTATGATCAGCGGATCTCAAAACCAAAACCTCTTTTCTCCGTCATGTAATTTCATCGCTATATCAGTACCTTTGATAAAAATTCCTTCGTTCGGTCCTGTTTGGGATCTCCGAAAATTTCTTCCGGCGTTCCCTCTTCTAAAATAACACCCTCATCCATAAACAAAACCTTCGTTCCAACCTCCTTGGCAAATCCCATTTCATGGGTTACAACCGCCATGGTCATTCCATCCTCTGCCAGATTTTTCATAACCTCCAGCACCTCTCCCACCATCTCCGGATCAAGCGCGCTGGTGGGTTCGTCAAAAAGCATCATCTTAGGTTTTAAAGCCAATGACCGCACAATGGCAATTCTCTGTTTCTGTCCGCCGGACAGCTGCCCTGGATAAGAATCAGCTTTCTCCCTAAGACCAACAATATCCAACAGCCTCAGCGCTTCCTCTTTCGCCTCTTCCTTCGTCATCAGTTTTAATTCTACCGGAGCAAGGATCAGATTATCCATAATGCTTAAGTGTGGGAACAGATTAAAATGCTGGAATACCATCCCCATCTGCTGCCTTATCTTATTGATATCAACGCCCTTTCCCGTTATTTCCGTTCCTTCAAAGAAAATCTGACCGGACGTAGGGGTCTCCAGCAGATTTAGGCATCTTAGAAAAGTAGACTTGCCGGAACCGGACGGTCCGATGATAACAATCTTTTCCCCCTGCCCTATTTCATAGTTAATTCCACGGAGTACCTTATGTGCTCCGAAATCCTTACACAAATTTCTAACGGATATCACTTTCCCGCAGCCTCCTTTCCAACAATCCCATAATCCATGTGAAGAACATGACGATTGCAAGATAGATCGCCGCCACCACAAGCAGGGGCAGCATCGCATCATAGGTAACGCCGCGGATGATATCCCCGCCGCGCGTCAGTTCATTTAACCCGATCGTACCACAGATAGACGTCTCTTTCAGCAATGTGATCATCTCATTGACCAGCGCCGGAAGCACATTCTTGATCGCCTGCGGCATAATGATCTTCTGCATGGTCTTCGCATAACCAAGCCCCAGCGACCTTCCCGCCTCCATCTGTCCCTTATCTATGGACATAATACCGGAACGCATGATCTCGGCGATATATGCACCGGAATTGATACCAAACGACAAAAACGCCACTAAAAATTTATTCGTACTGCTGGCTAAGATCACAAAATACATGATCATCAACTGTACCATCATCGGCGTACCGCGGATCACTGTCAGATAGATACTGCATATGGCGTTTAAAACCCGAATCAGAAATCCTGAAAACCCATGAAGGTTCTTCTTTCCGATCTGATCATGCGACGTCCTGACGATCGCCACCAGAATACCGATCACAAGTCCCATCAAAAGCGAGGCAGCGGTCACCTGTAAGGTAACCACTACGCCGTTTGTAATATAACGCCATCTTTCCTTTTCCACAAAATCCAGCACAAATTTTGCAACCAGATCATTCCACCATTCCGTCACGTTCTTCTCTCCATTATCCTGATATTATTTGACATGTACATTCTTGTTAATACACTTTGTCCTGTATAAAACATTATCATGTTAGATATTTTCTTATCATATCACAATTTTCATCATTTGTAACCCATAAATATTGCCATCCTATTCTACAAATTCCGAATCTTCCTTAAATGATCTGTCAATCCGAAGTTCTCCATGTCACGCTTTCCTAATTTAAATATGTGTCAATATATTGGATAAAAGGTTTTTGGTTTACTGCATCCGCAAATATACAGACGGTTATTCCAAGAAAAAAGGAGATGCCGGCGTTTCATCCTGCATCTCCTTATTTTC
>DLOP01000028.1:0-163 GCA_002478505.1 Lachnospiraceae bacterium UBA7481 | reverse complement strand
AAAGCTAAGCGCCGGCTGGTTATCAATGATCACTGCATCTACTTTACCCTGCGTAAGCGCAAGAACCGCATCCGCACCCTTATTGTACTGCTCCACATAATCTGCGCCAAAATCTTCCGTTGCATAGATATCACCTGTTGTAGAAAGCTGCACACCGATCATG
>DLOP01000110.1 GCA_002478505.1 Lachnospiraceae bacterium UBA7481 | reverse complement strand
CGCAGCCCATTACCTGCGTCATCGTCATACCCGTTACACCAAGGTCATTCATCGCCTTTCTAAGTTTCTCATACCTTGACAGTTTTGTCACAATAACGACCTTGTAAATGCCGCTTGTAGAAGCCACCGGCGCTGCAGCCACCTTGACGGCCGCATTTTTCTGCGTTTCGGATGCTTCCTCATAGTCTGCCACACCCAGATCGGTATTTTCATTTTCATCCATCATCATCGTATTGGAAATATCCATAATACTAAATCCTGCATATGCGGAAGGAAGTCCATGTTCTGTCGCGTCCAGACCGATGATCTCTTCCTCCTCTGTCACACGAAGCCCTACTACCGCTCTAATGACATAAAATGTGATCGTGATCGTTACCGCCGTCCATGCTGCCACTGCCGCAAAGCCGATCAACTGGATCCCCAGCAGCTTAAAACCGCCGCCGTAAAATAACCCTGTCCCCATGATCTGGTTCGCTCCATATGTCACGCCGTCGCCAAATCCTCTTGCGTATGCCGGAGCCGTATCAGTTGCAAAAAGGCCAACGGCAATCGTACCCCAGATACCGTTTAAGCAGTGTACCGCAACTGCGCCCACCGGATCATCAATATGAAGCACATGATCCAAAAACCATACGCCAAATACCACTAAAAGTCCTGCTACCGTACCGATGACGATTGCACCAAACGCATCCGTAACATCACAAGAAGCCGTAATTGCCACCAGACCTGCCAGTGACGCATTCAGACACATGGACACATCGGGCTTGCCGTATTTTATCCAGGTAAATATCATACATGCCAAGGTTGCAACTGCCGGAGCAATCGTCGTCGTTACAAAGATGGATCCAAGCTCCTCTATGGTCACTGCCGCCGCGCCGTTAAATCCATACCAGCCGAGCCAGAGGATAAATACCCCCAACGCGCCGATCGGAAGATTGTGCCCCGGAAATGCATTGACCTTTGTCACCTTGCCGTCCTTATCCTTAACAAATTTACCGATACGCGGTCCCAGGATCTTTGCGCCGATCAAGGCAGAGATCCCGCCGACCATATGAATCGCCGTAGAGCCCGCAAAATCATGAAATCCCATCTGTGCAAGCCAGCCGCCGCCCCAGATCCAATGCGCTTCAATCGGATAGATCAGGGCTGAGATCACTGCTGAATAAATACAGTAGGATAAAAATTTTGTCCTTTCAGCCATTGCGCCGGATACGATCGTTGCCGTCGTAGCACAGAATACAAGATTAAATACAAAGTTAGACCAGTCAAAATTCTCGTACGATGTAAAGATATCAAATCCCGGCTTTCCGATCAGTCCCATCACATCTTCTCCCAGTAAAAGCCCAAAACCGATCAGAATAAATACCACCGTACCGATACAAAAATCCATCAGGTTCTTCATCAGGATATTACCGGAGTTCTTCGCCCTTGTAAATCCCGCCTCCACCATGGCAAATCCTGCCTGCATCCAGAACACCAGCGCCGCGCCGATCAAAAACCAGACGCCAAACACCAGCCCGGACATTTCTTCCATCATCATTGACATTTCTTCCATAATTATTCCTCCCTTCATCCAGTGAACTCCGCGTACTGCATTGCAGCAGACAATATTGCATTATTCCGTACTGTATCGCGCTGTACTATATTACGCGGCGTCCCTGTAAAAAAATAAGCGATACTTAAGGCTGCCTTCCGGCGTTCTGGTCTCTTAACGCCATCCTGCTCTGCCCCGTCGCATCGCTGTAAAAATAAAAGGCACTCTGGAAATCTCCAAAGCGCCTTTGCTCTTACAGAAAGAAGTTTAGCACCTTACTTATTTATTGTCAAGAAAATTTTTTGATTTCACCAAAATAATACAGGGCACTCTCTTGCATTTTAACTTACATATAAGTATAATTAACTCATTGCACATGAAATCATAAAGTATATGGTATCTTAAAAATTTTGCAAGAAAGGCGTGATCTTCTTATGGAAACTTTAAAAAAAATATTTCCACTTTCCTTTCAGGCAAAGGATGTATCCCAACTGATCATCTATTGTCTGATCTATCTTGTTGCAGGCATCGTTTTTGGATTTGTGATCGGCATTTTAGCCAGGATCCCTTTTCTGGGATACATATTTGCACTGATCTCATCCCTTACCGAACTCTATATCACTGCGGGGCTGGTCATATTATTTTTATATTATTTCAAAGTACTAAAATAATTTTTGCGGGATGGTTTGTCCCGCTTTTTTTATTTTAAAAAATTTTCCATAAAATTGTGATTCCTAAACCGTATCTTTATTAAAGGCGCAGCGTTCGGTCATAAATACGATATACACCAGCGCCAGCCGCGAAAGGAGAACAACGCCGTTATGAAAGGGAAAGCAAAATGCAAAGCATTGAAAGAAATCCGCAGACAGATTGCGGAGTCAAATGATATTCCTTATGCTGTGTCCCAATGTACATATCAGGGGGACTGCAAGGGAACCTGCCCGAAATGTGAGGCGGAGCTGAAATATCTGGAAAGGGAGCTTGCCATCCGGCAGAGTCTTGGTAAAGCGGTTGCCGTCACCGGTATTTCCGTGAGTGTCTGCGCCTCTCTGACAGCATGTACGCCTGATGATCTGCTAAAGTACATCCCCGGATATGAAGCAGAAACAGCCGGCGTAGCACCTATGCCCCTGACAGGAGATGCGCCGATACCCGTAACGCCGGCAACGACACCATCAGATGACCAACTGACAGGGGAGGCACCGATACCTGAAGAATCAGAGGATGGGCAGGAGGGAACAGATGATGATTTGCCGGAGATCGAAGGAGATATTGAAATAATAGAAGAAGACCTTCCGTTAGGTCCTGAATCCGATTATGATGATTACACTACGGGAGAGATCGATATCGAAGATGTCGAGGGAGATATCTATATTGAAGATGACGATCAGGGTATCAAAGCCCCTTAATAACTGATGCTTGCCAAACTGCGCAAAAGAAGTTTGTGCAAGCGACTTTTGCGCCATGAAAATGAGACTCAAAAATCGTGGAAGCCATTGCTGAACACGATTTTCGCTTTAAGAGGCTCATTTTCATGTTTGGTGCAAAGAGTGCGCACAAATTCTTTTGGGCAGTTGGACATTTATAGCGTTTATCAAGGGCTTGGATACCCTGCTCTTACAAAGACAATCGGAAAACGAAAAAACGAAAGGATCTGCACATGGATAAAAATGTCCCCACGCTCCCCGTCTTTGCGATCCAAAGACACAGACTTACCGTAGATGGCACAGGCGTATGCACTCTGGTCGGCGCTTACGGCTGTCCCCTGCAATGCCGTTACTGCATCAATCCTCATGCATGGAATCCTGAAACACTTGACAAATGCGATCTGATGACGCCGGAACAGCTTTATGAACGGGTAAAAATCGATCATTTATATTTCCTTGCAACCGGAGGCGGCGTAACCTTCGGCGGCGGGGAATCGCTTCTGCATGCCGACTTTATCCGGCAGTTCCGCACTGTATGCGGTCCGGAATGGCTTATTACAATAGAGACTTCATTAAATGTCCCCACCGCACAGCTTGAAAAGGCACTGATAGCGGTGGATGATTTTATTGTGGATATCAAAGATCTGGATCCGTCCGTCTATGAGGCTTATACCAGCGCGCCGATCCAGCCTGTTCTTGACAATCTTTCGCTGCTTGCCCGCAGCGTATCCCAGGAACATATCCGTATCCGCGTTCCGAAAATACCGTCATTCAATACCGAAGAACATATCAAACATTCCACGGCGCAGTTAAAAGAGATGGGCTTTGAAAACATTGAAGTATTTCCCTATATAACCTGATGACTTTCATTTTAACATCAGATACAGCAGCATAAATACAAATCCAAAACAAAACATCAAAAATCCAAAGGATAATGTCCTTGTGATAACTACCATATTCTCTGTCAATGCCCAGTAACGAATTGCCAGTTCATGGACATAATTGCGTTTTTCCGCTTTACGTCTGCACCTGCGCTTCGGGAATTTCCGATCCAGCCATTCCGCGCAGAAGTTTAAGAACTCACCCAGATAATAAGTGAACAGATTCCCTTCCGCCAGCTCAAATGGCAGCGGCTTATCCCGATAAACCGTCTTACGCAGCAGTACAATGATCCCATCGACCAGACTGTCACAGATCCTGCAGACGAATCTTCCCATGATACACACTGCGCCTATCAGCGGACGATAGAAAGAATCTTCCAGATCCATGACCTTCGGCCAGCGGTTCACATACTCCCTGCCCGATCCCGTTTTTTTCATCAGCAGCAGCCGCACCACAAACAGATACAGCAGTATGCCGATGACAAGAGAAATGCCCGCGCCCTTCAGATTTTCCATGCTGAAATATCCCACGCTTTCCGACAGCGCCGCTGCGTTCATCATAGATGTACCGGCATCTGCGATACGATCCATCACTGCATTTGGAAAGAATCCCATCAAAGGAAGCAGCAGCGCGCTAAGCGTCAGCGCGATCTTACTCTGCCGGTTCATGTATTGTTTATTCTCATCAAATTCCTTCTGCCGT
>DLOP01000111.1:4190-23728 GCA_002478505.1 Lachnospiraceae bacterium UBA7481 | reverse complement strand
TAATCAGGTGCGAAGTTTGAGTTATTATTCTTTTTATCTTTATGGATGTTCCGCATAACTATACTCCTTGTTAATACTAAACTGCCATTCTTTGTAAAACAGTGTGTTCCTGACATATTTTTCTAAATCTATATTTTCTCACGGTATTCGCAATATACCCATGTGCTTACTGAACAGTTACATACTTTAAAAATAAATCTTTAATTCCATATAACAAACTTGTTCAGAGCACAAAACTCCAGATTTATTATAGCAGAAAATGTCTGCATATTCAATAAAAATGCGCTGATTCGTTACATTGATGCCAATCCTCAATCTGCTGTTTTCTTTTGGTAATTCCGCTTGTTATATGTGTCAGAAAAAATCCCGCGCATTTCAGCAGTCACTTTTTCTTTATATTGCAAAAATATTTAATTTATCAATTTTTATTTTTATAATTTGTTGTTAATATTTTATTTTATAATTATTTATTTTTCATTTAGAATTTTAATTTAATTTTAATTATTTTACATTTGAAATTTTTATTTTTTTAATTATATCATTTTTAATTTTTAAAATTCCAAAGATTATGTCTGTCCATGAATTGACATAACACAACAAAAATAATATACTGTCTATGTATGTGTTAATTAAACAAAAGGAAAGGAAAACAAAAATATGAGAAAATGTCCTAAATGTGGTACAGAACTGCCTGATGAAGCGCTGTTCTGTAATGAATGCGGCGAGAAACTGCCGGATCCTGTTGTCGAAGAGAAAAAAGAGGAACCTTCCGATGACAAAAACGCTTCTGAATCCGCTGAAAAAGCGCCAGAAACTCCTGCTGCTGCAGAAAAAGCGTCAGAAACTCCCGTTGCAGCTACTGAAACTGCTGCATCTTCACCTGCAGCCTCCGGAATGGCATCTTATACCGCACCTATCGATAACTCTGTCTTAGCAAAGGCTCAGAAGGAATCTAAGAACAACAATATTGGCAAGATTGCCGTAGCTATCGGCGGTGTTCTTGTTATCATCCTACTCTGTATCCTGTTCGCCAACATGTTAGGAGGAGGATACAAGGCGCCACTTAAAAAGCTTTGCAATAACTTTAACAAACAAAATGCAGACGTAGAAACCTATCTTTCCTGTTTTGCTCCCGGGTTTGCCGTAGATTTATATAAAGATGTTTACGGTATCTTTAAGAGCGCTGACAAGGGCGTCATGGAGGATTTTGATGAAAAGGTAGCAGAAATGTTTGAAGATTTCTATGATGATGCTGCTGATGAATATGGAGATGATTTTAAGCTGACCTATGAGATCAGAAATGCAGAGCAGCTTGACAGTCGGGATATCAAAGATATTGAGGAGCTCTACGAGGATCTCTTTGATTCTATCGAAGACAATTTTGATTACGAAGATGAAGACACCTATGAAGATCTTGCGGATGATTTAGATAAGGATGCCGATATTTCCTTATCTAGCAGCCAGATCCGCAAGCTTCAGAAAGCTGTCGAGTCCTTTATGGGAAAATTTGAAGATTTCAAAATTCAGGATGCCTATGAAGTGAAAGTCAGATTTGTGATTGAAGGCGAAGATGGCAACGACAAAGCAACTGCCACCTTTTATATCATTAAGGTAAACGGAGATTGGTTTATTGAACCGAATTCATTCCTGGAAGGAATTGGAGCAGGTTCCTTATCAAGCAATATGTACGGTCTGCTTTGGTCCTTATACTAAAAAACAGACAATGGAATTTGTTAAAAAACAGCTGAAGCTCTCATGGCTTCAGCTGTTCTGATTTCATCAGGTCTTCCTTATACCTCCACGATCAGATATCTTCCATCACCAATCTCAAATACTTCGTCCGCATCTGTGATATTTTCCGGATCCATCTCGGAAATATCCACACCGGAATCATCAAAATAATCCCATACTTCCTTTACGCTGTTCACGACAACTGCCATACATTCCTCTAAAAAGTCTTCCGCCTCCTCCAGTGTTTCCGCAACCGGCTCCGGAAACAGCTGGGACTGTTTCTCCAAAAAACACTCCAATACCGCATCATCATACTCCTGCATAACTCTTACCTCCTCTAATGATTTGTTAATGATACATTGATTATCTGCCAAACAGCCTTCCGGCTATGACAGTGTATACTCCCTTCTCCTGATAGCCGGGGCATGTGTACTTTGCTTTTTCACGGACTTCTTCACGCGCATTCTCCACAGCATAGCTTTCCTGACCTGCCGCCAGCATGCCGATATCATTGGCATTATCGCCAAATACCATCGTTTCTTCCCTGCTGATTCCAAAATATTCCTGTAGAAACTGCAACCCCTCCCCTTTATCAACATGGGAATCCATAAAGTCAACCCATTCCTCGCCTGCCATACAGGTCTTTACCCTATCTTTCCAGCGCGGAATAATCTCCCCTTCACCAAATGCCCTGATGCTCCCTTTCTGATAAATTGCCATCTTTATACATGGAACATCTTCTTTTAAAAAATCATCCGTCAGCTGATATTTATTATGGTAGCTGTCTCTGATCAATGTCTCAAAATCTTCACTTGGACGCTCCAGATAACAGCCTTTTGGCGTACTGATCACCAGTCCAAACCGCTCACGGAACTGCCGAAGTTCCAGAAGCAGTTCCCTGACAATATCACCCTTCATTTCTTTAATATGAAGATCCTGTCCGTTATATACCACATGCGCACCATTTTCACAAAGATATATGATTTCGTCCGCCACTTCCTGAAACATATGCCGGACGCTGTAATACTGCCTGCCTGTGGCAATACAGAATAAAATGCCCATTTTTCGAAGTTTTCGTATTGCATCGATCATCTCCGGATAAACTTCCGGGCTGGAATCCTTTACTAAAGTGCCATCGATATCGGTCACTACCATATGAATCGGCATCGGCGCCGGATACCCCAGCTTTCTAAGTTCCATACTCAGGCGCTTCATCGGAAGTCCCACCACATTGTCATAATCTCCAACAAACCCTTGAATATAACTTGAAAAGATCCCCTGGATCGCATATGCGCCCGCTTTATCATCACATTCACCGGTTTCCACATATGCGGCTATTTCCTCTTCTGTCATTGGCTGCACGATCACATCTGTCTTCTCAGAAAATGTTGCCATAGAAAAAGATTCCTTTACTAACGTGACCCCGGTATAGACCTGATGCGTCCTTCCCTGTAACAGGCGGATCATCCGTCCGGCATCCTCTCTATCCTTTGGTTTACCAAGAATCTCTCCGTCTGCTGCCACCATGGTATCAGCGCAGATGATGATGCAGCCATCACCTGATTGTTTTAATCCCTCACATTCTCCCTGTAGGAGATCTTTTGCTGCCTCCGCCTTCCTCTTGGAAAGCATCTCCACGATTTCTTGCGGATCTCCCGCTTCATAACTTTCATCCACATCTACTTTGAGCAGTTCAAATTCCAGACCGCACCGGTGCATGATCTCACGGCGCCTTGGCGATCCTGAAGCTAAAATTAATTTCATCATTCTTAATTCCATCTCTTTTATTTTCTATATTTATCAGCGTTTCTGCATTACAATAATACAGACTGACTTTTTCTCAGTTCATCAAGTTTCCATATGCGTCTTCGGGATAAATACCCTCTGCTTTTTTGCGGCGTCCCGTTTTAACTGTTTTGTTTTCTGTATGACCTCCTTGCGGAAAATCTCCTGACAGTTAATCGGGGCATCCTCATCCTTGATGATCTTATAATTGCCATCCGGCAGCAGAGTACGCTTTTTCACATTGTCCCTAAACTGCAGATCCAGAATCTGCATCACCCGTTCCTTGAGCTGTGGAGCTTCGATGGGAAACATAATCTCCACTCTCCGTTCCAAGTTTCTAGGCATCCAATCCGCACTGCTCAAATAAATCTCCGGCTGCAGGTCGTTCTCAAAATAGAAGATCCTGCTATGCTCCAGATAATCTCCGACAATGGAATACACATGGATATTCTCACTAACATTCTTGATTCCCGTCCTTAAACAACAGATCCCCCTCACCAGCAGATACACTTCCACACCGGCAGAAGACGCCTCATAAAGCGCTGCCATCACATCCGGATCACAGAGGGAATTCATCTTGGCGACAATCCTCGCTACCCGTTTATTTCTTGCATGCTCCGTCTCTCTTTTAATCAGTGACAGCAGCCTTTTCTTCAACCACAGCGGAGCTACGGAAAGTTTATTCCATCCAAGGGGTTCAGAATAGCCGGACAACATGTTAAATACAGCCGTCGCATCCTCCCCAATCGCCTCCGAGCAGGTCAGCAGACCCAGATCCGTATATAATTTTGCTGTTGCGTCATTATAATTACCTGTGCCAAGATGGACATATCTACGGATGCCTTCTTCCTCGCGCCGTACCACCAGCGTAATCTTAGAATGCGTTTTCAAACCCACCAGTCCATAAATAACATGACATCCGGCTTTCTCCAGCATCTTTGCCCAGACAATGTTATTTTCCTCATCAAATCTGGCTTTTAATTCTACCAATACGGATACCTGCTTTCCGTTTTCCGCCGCCTGTGCCAACGCCCTGACGATCGGCGAATTACCGCTGACCCTGTACAAGGTTTGCTTAATGGCAAGAACATCCGGATCCGTCGCTGCCTGTTCGATAAACCTGACCACCGGCGTAAATGTCTGGTACGGATGATGCAGCAGGATATCCTGCTTCTTTACTTCTTCAAATATACTACAGCCTTCCGGCAGCTCCGGCACCGGCTGCGGCGTAAATGTTTTTTCCTTATGCTCATCAAAGCCCTCTAACGAGTACATTTTCATCAGGAATGTCAGATCAAGGGGTCCGCCGATCTGGTAGATATCCTCTGTTGCAATATGAAGATCCTTTTTCAATATCTTAAGAAGGCGCTTATCGATTCCTTCCTCAACCTCCAGACGGATCACTTCGCCCCACTGCCGTTTCTTGATCTGCTTCTCTATCTCTTTTAAAAGATCCTCCGCTTCCTCTTCTTCAATCGTCAGATCGGCATTTCTCATAATTCTGAAAGGGGAAGCTCCCAGCACATTATAGTTTAAAAACAGCTTGCTGATATTACGTTCGATCACTTCTTCCAGTCGGATCAACGTAATCCCTTCACTGTCCTTCGTTTCGATCCGCACCATACGATCTAAGACGCTGGGCACCTGCACCATTGCAAACTCCGTTTCCTCCTTTTTGGAATCCTTCTTATCCAATAATGCGCAGATGTTAAGAGATTTATTCTTAATCAAAGGAAAGGGTCTGGATGAGTCCACCGCCATCGGGGTCAACACCGGATAGACCTGATTTTCAAAATAGCGGTCAACATACTCCCCCTGACTTTTCGACAACTCCTCATGGTGCTCGATCAGATGGATTCCCAGCTCCTTCATCTGCTGCTGAATCATCTTCTGATAGGTTGCATACTGGAGCTTTACAAACTCATGAATCGCCTCAGATAGCGCTTTTAACTGTTCCTCCGGCGTCATACCTGCAAGATCGGGTTTCGTATATTTCGCATTCACCATATCTTTTAAGGACGCAACCCTGACCATAAAAAATTCATCCAGATTGGAGGAGCTGATACTTAGAAATTTCATACGCTCAAAAAACGGAAGCGCAGCGTCCCTTGCCTCGGAAAGCACTCTTTCATTGAACTTCAGCCAGCTGAGTTCGCGATTGGTATAATATTCTTTATTTGTGTAGTCCATAATCTGCTCCTCTCTGTTTATCTGATTTTAGGATTAGGGGATCCAAAACGCTATCAATAAATGCTGCTTGTCAAACTGTGCAAAAGAAGTTTGTGTAAGCGACTTTTGCGCCATGAAAATGNNAGACTCAAAAATCGTGGAAGCCTTTGCTGAACACGATTTTCGCTTTAAGAGGCTCATTTTCATGTTTGGCGCAAGGAGTGCGCACAAATTCTTTTGTGCAGTTTGACATATGCAATTTTCAGTTAGCAACCAAATCAATCCATGATCCTTTGCTTGAACCGGGTATCAAGTCATCCGTCTCTGCTCAATCACAGGACGTACGCTATAGACTTCTTCAAAGAAATCCGCCACTTTCTTAAACATTTCCTGTTCCAGCAGGATATCCTGT
Source organism: Lachnospiraceae bacterium UBA7481 (assembly GCA_002478505.1). Classification (GTDB taxonomy): domain Bacteria; phylum Bacillota; class Clostridia; order Lachnospirales; family Lachnospiraceae; genus NK4A136. The sequence continues at coordinate 17,631 of DLOP01000111.1, read as the reverse complement.
CCTGCTTCCACGGTAATGATCAGCTGCCGGTCATCCAGCTGTCCTTTGATTTTTTTAAATTTCTGCTTATGGCTCTTATCCAGACTGTTTGCCAGCCTAAGGATCGCCGCCAGCTTCGCAATGACCAGATACGCCTGCCGATCGATCAGCGAATCGTTCATAATCTCATCATAGGAAAGAAATCTGTCATGATTAAAACGTACGACAAATGCCACGATCTCACGCTCCATATGGGAAAGACCGATCATCTCCGTATTCATTATGATGTAGTAGGAACATTCCCCCACATTGGTCATATTGATAAACTTACCGCAGTCATGGAGAATCGCGGAAAGCTGCAGCAGCAGACGCTCCCGTTTCCCCATACCATGGATCTTCTGCATACTGTCATAAATCGTAAGACAGATCTGCTCCATCGTCTCACTGCGTTTACGGCTGCCCATATAACGCTTGCTGATATTACGGGCACAGGCGAGGATATCCTTTTCAAAATCATGGGAGATAAATTTACGCTTATTATTCTCCGCATATTCATAAGCAATACCGTCGCAGAGCGTAACGCCCGGCGCCCAGATATAGCTGATTTCCATCAGCTTTACCATATTGCGGATCAGATGGGCGGAAATGTCAAACAGCTCCACATTCTCTTCCGGAATACCAAGATATTCCGCCCGTTCCTCGATACGCATGAGAGAAATTTCATCCATGAAATTCAGACATTCCTTCTCCAGCATCAGTCCTTCCTGTCCTTCGCTTGGCACTTTTGCTTTAATGATGCCGGATACATAATCATCCACCACGATCAAATTGGAAATCTGACGGTCCTTACTGTATAATTTTTTAAATACAGAGAGCTGGCTCTGGATCATCTCCTCTAAAAGCTCATCCACCTGCCCCGGACGGGGACGCATGGAAAGCATCCTTTCATGCAGCCTGAGTACGCCCAGCTTCAGATTCTGCGTCATGACCAGCGTATCATTGTCAAATAATGAAATCTGGATATTGCCGCCGCCGATATCCACGATCGCTGTACCGTTTTCAATGATCTTCTGAAACGACGCGCCCTGGGAAGCTACAGATTTATAATCCAGAAACCGCTGCTCCGAATTGCTTAAAACGTCAATATTCAGACCTGTTCTGTTTTTGATCTGATCCAGTACGATGGTTGTATTTTCAGTCTCCCGGATCGCGCTGGTTCCATATGCCTTATAATCCGTCACATGATAAGATTTCATGATCTGTGCAAATTCCCGAAGCACACGGCAAAGCTCATCCATCTTTCTGGGACTGATTTTTTTTGTATTATAAGTATCTGCGCCCAACGCCAATCTATGTCTGATATGTTCTATCTCACGCATACCGCTCTTAGAGGAAATCTCATAGATTTTCATGGCAAGTTCAAAGGAACCTACATCGATCGCCGCAAATGTCTTAATCGCCATATCAAAAGCACATCCTTTCACCTAACGTCTTCATATTCGCCTTTATAAATAAGCCTTCTTTAGTAATTTCCCAAAATCCTAAGATTAATTGCCTCCTCCCGAAGTCCGCACAATGCATTCCTCACCGCGCTGTCAGCAAGATTGCCTTCAAAATCAATAAAGAAACGATACTCCCAGTTCTTCCCCTCAATCGGACGGCTCTCGATCTTATCCATGTTCAGATCATTATAGATAAAGTGAGACAGTATATGATACAGGGAACCGCTTTCATGCGGAATCTCAAAGCAAAGACTGATCTTTTTCGCATCCTTTAAAAATACTTTTTGGTTGCTGATGATGATAAATCTGGTGGAATTGCCGGTCACATGGTTCACGCCCTGCTGAATGATCTCCAGCCCATAAACCTGCGCCGCATAAGCGCTGGCGATCGCCGCCTGCGTTACGTCCTGTTCTTCCGCCACCTTTTTAGCCGCAAATGCGTTGTTCTTCATCGATATCTGATTCCAGTCCGTATGGGTCCTGAGAAAATGTTCTGACTGCATCAGTGACTGCGGATGGGAATAGACGCGCTCTATCGTCTCCATCGTCGTCCCTTTACAGCCCATCAGGCAGTGCTCGATCTTAATGACCTGCTCCGCCACAATAAAATGCTCAAACTCCGCCAGAAGATCATAGATTTCGCTGACAATACCTGCCGTAGAGTTTTCAATCGGAAGAACAGCATAGTCTGCGCTTCCTTCGTCCAGCGCCAGCATCGCATCCCTGAAAGTATCCACATGGAAATTATCCACGTCCTCTCCAAAATACTGTTTCATGGCAGCTTCAGAATAAGAGCCTTCCGCCCCCTGAAATACAACCCTGCTTTTCTTTTCAATCTTCGGGATCTGTATAAACGGAAGCCTCACATTTCCGCCCGCCTCCGCCAGCCGCCGGTACTGCAGTTTTCTACTGATGGACATCAGCTGCTGGAACAGTTCCTCTGCGCCCTTCGCATTAAATTCATTATGGGTCTGCCCTTTTACTGCGGCAATTTTCTGCATCTCCCGTTCCTTATCAAAGACTTTTTTACCGCTTCCTTTCTTTACTTCTGCGACCTGTTCCGCAAGCTCCATCCGCTGCTCAAACAGCGCGACCATCTGCGCATCCACAGCATCCAGCTGTTCCCTGATCTGTTGTAAATCCATCTTCAGTTTCTGCTCCTTCCGACTATTATATTATCAACACTTCTTCCATCTTCCGAACTACTTTTTTCTCTTTATACAATAATTATACATTCACAAGTTATGATACGCAATATTTAACATTATACTTTTCCCGTCTTCTTCTGCAATCCCAGCGTCTGCTCCCGATATCTGTTGATACAGGCGAATATCTCCTGCCTTCTTGGTCTTGCGGACGGTCTGGTCGTGATCTCATCCAGTCCCATTTCATCCATGGTTTTTTCCAGCAGTTCCACAATTTCCGTAAGACTTCTTTTTCCGTCCACAAAATGAAGATGGGCATATTTCAATAGTTGTCCCAATGCGCACAACTGTTCCTCATCCACAAGCTGCTCCACAAGACGCAGATCAATGCACTCCCTGTCAATAGATATACTGTCCATCCCCAACGTCTTTATTTTCAGACGCGGTTCCCGAAATGCCTTGACCGGGCGCAAAATACGCCTGTGTGTAAACTGAGCGGGCGGCAGGTAACCGGGTCTCCCGGATTTCCCGGAAGCCATTTCTTCCCCGCCTGCTCCCATCGCGCCTTTCCTGTATTCCGCCGCTTCCTTTTTGGCACGTTCCGTAATATCCAATGGATGATAACAGTCCATCTGTATAATGGTGTCTGCTACATAGAAATAAGAACCGGAACTGCCTGCAACCAATATTGTAGAAACTCCCTGCTTTTCATATATTTCCCTTACCCTGTCAATAAAGGGAATGATCGGCTCCTGATCCCGCAGCACCACTCTCTGCATCAGTTCATCCCGGATCATAAAGTTTGTCGCGCTGGTGTCTTCATCTATCAGCAACACATTTGCTCCTGCCTCTATACTCTCTGATACGCCTGCTGCCTGAGAAGTGCTTCCGCTGGCGTCCTCCGTATCAAAGGAAACCGTATCCTTTCCGTTCGGCAGGTTATCAATAAACATGGAAATATCCACATTCCGTATACTTCTGCCGTCCTCCGCTCTGGACTTGACCGCAGTATCGTCAGTGATGACAAATTCCCTTCCATCTCCCGCAATATGGTTGTAAACGCCCAGTTCCAATGCTTTTAACAAAGTGGATTTCCCATGGTAACCACCGCCTACAATCAGGGTAATTCCCTTCTTAATTCCCATTCCCCTAATTTTTCCCCGGTTAGGAAGATCCATGGCGATCTCCATGGAAGCAGGAGAGACAAATTCAATGGCATCCCTCATGGGTTTGTCGGAAGCGCCGCTTTCCCTTGGCAGAATGGAACCATTGGCTACAAATGCCACCAGTCCCTGTTCCTTTAACTGTCTTCGGATCTGCGTCTGGTCTTCCGCCAGTTCAATGACCGCCTTGATCTCCTTCTTTCTCTCTATTTTATATTTTTCATAATACAGTGTACTTTCCACACACTGTGGCAGAAATTCAAACAGTATTCTGATCAGCTCCCTGCTGTTAATGGTTCTGCCGTTGGCGGGGAATCCCACATGCAGCCTTACTTTTATGCTTCCACTGGATTGATCCACTACACAGGCGGTTCGCTCCAGTATTTCCTGCCCCGGTCTTGTAATGCCCACCGCACCGCTTTTTCCGCTTCCCTTTGCTACGTGGTTAAAGGCAGCCAGCTGTTTTCCAAAGTTCCTAAGAAGATGATCTTCCAAGGCGATCCGCTTCTCTTTTGTATCATAACTTTCCTTCGGAAAAGCCCCTTTCCTTCCTTCCACATAAATACTGATATCCGAGGGAGACGCAAAGGGGTCCCCCTGTACATGGTCGATGGATAAAATATAATCTCCAAAAGCATAACTTCCTTTGGTATCCTTATATGCCGGATAACTTTTATGATCTATATTCTGCAATAAAATCTTTAAATCCCTGTCTGTTTTCATTCCCGATCACCATTCCTTTCTGTATTGCTCAATGATACGCAGCAATTCCTTCCAAGAATTGCCATCCGTATATTATCCTATCATGTTCCCTTTTGAATATCCACAATTTCTTTTCTGCCCGCACTGCTTTTCTAGGTGATACATTTTTTAATATTCCATTGATCTCTGTTCAAGATTGGAGTTGATAGTTAAAACCCTGTGGGTTTCACAATAACAACCTGTAATAACAACATGTTAGGAAGTTTTTCACATGCTATAATCAGTGTAAAAACCCGGGATTTAACTGTAAGATTAAGATAAATAAAATAGATACTAAAGGACTTCAATTAAGAATATTTTTACATACAACAGTTTATAGCTTAAGCCATTTGATATTGGAGCATTTTTGCAATATACCACATATTTTGCATTTTAGGACCATTTATTGTTATTGCCAATAGAGTTAGGTATTTTTTTATACACTTTTTTGCTCCCCATGTACTCCGCGCATGGTATGAGGCTTCACAATGCACGCCCGGTATAAGCCTCACTGACCATGTTCTATGCGCCACGAGCTATACCATGAGTCCGAATCGTCTTGAAGAGGATTTCCCCATGCAGTAAGCTGCTCCAAGTTTGTTAATCCGCTTAACACGCTAAGATCACTAATCTCGTTTCCCGACAAATCAAGAACCCTCAAATTTACCATGCCGCTTAATACGCTGATGTCACTGATCTCATTACCTTCCAACTTCAGAACCTCCAGATTTTTCATCCCGCTTAGTGAACTGATATCACTGATCTGGTTATCATTTAAGTTCAGTTCCCGCAGATTCGTAAGTTCGCTTAATGCACTAATATCACATATTCTATTACCCCAATCGCAACTCAAATTAAGTTTTTCAAGATTTGTCAGAGTACTTAACGCACTAATATCACTGATGAATCTATGACTTGCTAAGTTCAGCTCCCGTAGATTTGTCAGTCCGCTTAATGCACCGAGGTCACTTATTCCAACATTGCCTCCCAAGTTAAGGATCTCAAGATTTGTAAGTCCGCTTAACACACTGAGATCGCTTAAATCACATTCACCCAAACCTTCAATATGCCAAAGGTTCAGTTCCCGCAGATTCGTAAGACTGCTTAATGCGCTTATATCATTTAAAGCGTTATTATACCCCAAGTTCAATACCTGTAAATTCTTTAGTTCTCCCAGAGCAGTAATACTCAAGATCGAAGCATTTATATAGATGAGTTCTCCTTCTTCATCGACATGTATACCATCATGCAGATCAAACTCCGTATATTCCCATACATCGCTTAACATGATATCCCTGTCCTCAATACCGGTTATCTTCCTCATGTGCAACTGTAATACCCTATCTCCCCAATCCATCACATGATCTTCCAATCCTGCGTCTTCCCACGATACAAACACTATCGTATTTTCTGATACCGTATTTTCTGATATAGCATCCTCTGATACGATATTTTCTAATACAATATCCTCTGATGCAACATTTTCTGACACTACCGCTTCTACCAGTTCATTTTCAGATATTACATCTCCCGAAACAACATTCCCCGAACATCCTGTTATCAAAATCAAGACGCAAATACCTGCCGCAAATGATTTCTTTTTCATTCTCTTTTTTAACTCCATTTTTTGAATCTCCCTTAAGGACAATATAAATAATTTAATCGTTATCTTAATGATAGCCTTTCAAAGTATTCGATATGAGCGTTATAAAATGGTAATCGACTTGTATCCCAACCATTTGGTTTAAAGCTTTCTCTTGTAGCGCGATTAGCCGGATCACTATTATCTTCTCTATAATCTAGAATTATCGAACCATCAGTATGCTTACCCCCATCGGGATCATAATATGTAACATCACTAAATGTTATAAAATTCCAGCTCATAAAAAATCTTCCAATTCCTCTTGCCCGAAATTCCGATCCATTAACGGCACATTGCGTTCCCGTAAACATCATTAACTTATAATCACCCTCCGCATATTCATCATCATTATATACTTTATTCCAATCTGTTTCTATACACTCATTTAACGAATAAAGTTTCCCGTCAATTTCTGCTTTTTTATATACACACCAATACCAGAGAGCAGATTCTATTGGATAATTTTGTGCTATATAATCTGCAACAGGCAGCAGTTGCACATCCTGCTCATCCTCATTGAGACTATCCAGCGGATTATCCCATATTTCATTGTCCTCCGAGGGATCTATATCAACAAAATTCTCGATATATCTATTTAAAATATCTTTTTCCTCTTCATCCTCCGTGCGTTCCAATATATATTTAAGAAATTCTCTTTGATCCGGTCCTGTAAGTTGAATCAGACCTGCGCCGCGGGTATTATACGTATAAGATAGACCTGCAAATTTATCCTCATCACGCCTTTCTAGCATGTATTTCCCATATTGGCACTCCATTGAAATTGTCATCAGAAAGAAGGTTATGCTATCTTCATCCGTAAGACCGTATTCTAGCATCAATGCCCTCATATCTTCTATATAATTTACACCTAATCTGGCATCTAACTGATCAAGATCCCATTCTAATTCCATTAGCGTTTCATCATTTACATAGGTCTCCAAAATATGATTATTATTTATTATTTCATCATATTTTTTATTTGCCTGTGCCCTTATCTCCGCAACAACAGAAACAGGAAGGCGATTACAGGAAACACAATTTATTACATTTTTAAAATATCTATATTGTTCATTAGTTATAAATCTTATTTCATGCAACTTGTCTATCTCATTCATACCCGTCTCAGAATCCATTCCTACCGAGTTTCCTCTGATAAAATCAAAAAACCCTGGCTTTTCTTCCGTACTGTTCGATATTTCTTGTTCTTCTGGATTTTCTGCACCGTCCAGAGACTGTTCCATAGTATTTTCAGTTGCTAGACTAATGCGGGTCTCATTCACGCTTCCTTTGGTTATCACTTCCATATTGGGATTGCCGTCAGTCATGGACTGCATAAACTCTGTCATCGTATTGACCATGGCAATCTGTTCCTTGATTTTTTCCTGACATTCCCTCATACGCTCCGCATATCTTGCGTCAATTTCTGCCACATTCTCAAATACAGTATTCACCTGTTGTCTTGTCATTTCATTGAGTTCCAGTACCTTTTTTTGGTACTCATCCACATACCGCGTATAGGCGCTTACATTAAGCCTCTCCGGCCAGTCCCCAAACTCTTCCGCACTGCTTCCGCACCATTCCATAAAAGATTTCCATTCACTGTTATCTATTTCATCCAGCGTCCTGAAAATTTCCTGTCTTTTTTCTTCTGAAAACTCCCTTACCATACCGCAATCCACACTCCTTCCCTGATAAAGCATTATGATATCTCTATGTTCTTTTTATCCGCTTCCTTAAAACCTTTGATAACACAGTCCGGATACTTTGCTGTACTTTTCATAAGTATCTTGGTTGCTTCATAAATGGCAACATAGTCCCTATCCCCAATATATACCGCCAATTATTTTGTGAAATCATAAAATTATTATATATTATAAATCAAAAAAATTACAATATCTTATTTATTATTTTTTGTAAATATTTTATCGTTGTTCTAATAATATTAAATTTTTTCACTCTGAACTTTACAACAAATTGAAACTAAACAATCTCAGGGTAAGGTCAAAGGTACAAATAAATGTTTGACAAATGAAATGAGCAATGATAGAATTGCTATTAATAAAATTCCCATGAGGGAGTAGCAGGCGTTTATCGTAACAAGTCAACATACTGACCAATTGGTCTGGCTTGTTTTAAATTGCGAGACTCATGTATAGTAGAAACTATACATGAAGTCCATATGTTGTAAATTATGTACCCAAGTATAGTTTTAAAGCTGTACTTGGGTTTTTTATATTCCACAAAAATCAGGAGGGAGAAAAATGTTTATTACATTGAAAAATGCAACAAAAAAATATGGCGAAGACGAATCGCTGGTTTATGCACTGGATCATGCAAATCTGGAAATTGAAAAAGGTGAGATCTGTGTAATATTGGGACCTTCAGGCTCTGGTAAGTCCACATTGCTTAATATGCTTGGGGGACTAGACCACTTAGATGAGGGAGAAATTATTGTAGGCGACAGGAACCTTTCGGGGTATAAAAACTATATGCTTACGGATTATCGTAAGGAAGATGTGGGATTTGTTTTTCAGTTTTATAATCTAATTCCGGATCTGACTGTGGCAGAAAACATTGAGGTGGTGTCGGATATCGCTGAAAATCCATTAAATATTGATGAAGTGTTGGAAGCTATGGGGATGGAAAAATATCGTTACCGCTTTCCGAAAGAGCTTTCCGGTGGTCAGCAGCAGCGTGTTGCGATTGCAAGAGCAATCATTAAAAATCCTAAGTTATTGCTTTGTGATGAATTGACAGGCGCGTTGGATACAAAATCGTCAAAAACAGTTTTGGAATTCATAGAGAAAATAAATCAATTATATAAAACCACAACAGTTATTATTACCCATAATGAGGCGATTGCAAAAATGGCAGACAGAGTAATTTATATTAAAGACGGAAAAGCACAGGAAAATAGAATGAATCCCGAAAAGATATCAGCTTCGGAATTGGAACTTTAAGGGAGGATAGCTATGAATTTAAATAAAAGATATTTTCGAAGCATTAAAAGCAATTTATCATTTTATATTTCTGCCGCTGTTTTAACTATCATGACATTATTTTTGTTTTTTATGTTAAATATTGCAGGCAGTGCAATTTGGGAGTTTGGTGATGATTTTTTTGAAACCCAGAATGTTGAAGACGCCGATTTTACAACATATCTCCCAATCCCTGAAGAGGAAATAGAAAAACTGGAAGAAGAATATTCGGTAAATCTGGAAACCCAATATTATAGTAATATAGAGACAGATGGTGTAACTGTCAGAGTTTTTAAGAAGACAAGCGAAATAAATCTTTACAGTATAACAGAGGGAAAAGATGTAGAGAAAAATGATGAGATCATTATTTCGGAAGGATATGCCGTATTTAACAAAATATCAATAGGTGACCTGATAACAATAGGAAATAAAGCATATACTGTGACTGGATTTTTTCAAAGACCGGATTATTTGTATATGCTTCAAAATGATGGTGATTCCTATAAGAATATCACCACATTTTATCTTGCTTATGTAACCGATGAAGAGTATGAAAATATAGGTGGGGAAAATTGTCTTTATTTTGTATGCTACAACAAGGACAACCAAGCTGATTTTCGTAAAGTAGTAAATGAGAAATATTATATGCGCACTTACATATCCGCGAAAGAGAATATGCGAATCGATATGGTAAAAATGCAGGCTGAAATGTTTAACATTATTTCTTATATTATCCTGGCTGTCATGCCATTAATTGTAGTGGTTCTTGTGAGTATTGTTATAAATCGAAAAGTAAAGTCCGAGCAAAAATTGATAGGCACATTAACTGCTCTTGGATATAAAAAAAGTAAACTGATGCTTCATTATGCCGGATTTGCCATGATACCCGGATTATTCGGCGGAGTATTTGCAATACTCTTTACAATGATATTTGCACAATCTTTTGGAGAAGTATGTTTGGCCGATTACGAGCCTATGCGAATAAAATGTCATTTAAACCCTATAGCAGCAGTCTTAGGAATTATTGTTCCTACGGCAATGTACATATTAGCGGCAATGCGTTCGGTAAATAAATTATTAAAAAAAGATACTGTACTTCTGTTAAACGGGAATTCAGAGCAGGGAGAGAAAAATTTCAAAAATATATTGGTAAAAAACAAGATCTCCTTCCGAATAAAGTATGCATTGCGTTCCTTGATTGGAAATCCATCCAGAACATTTGTGGTATTTCTTGGTGTTTTCTCAGGAAGTTATATTGCTCTTTTAGGATATAGCTTTTTAGACACTATGGATAACACAAAGCAAAATATGATTGATGGAGTGGGAAAATATGAATACCAGTATGTTTTGAATGAACTTGTAGAGGAAAGTGAGTATGGTGGCGAACCTGTTATCATGTCAACAATGGAAAATAAGGCAGGCGAGCAGTTCAGTATGATCGGAACGACAGATTTTAATCCATATTTGAGTTTGAAAGATATGGATGGAAATGATATCAGCCTTATGGATGGTTATTATATTACCAGTGTAATGGCAATGTTACAAAAAGTTCAGGCCGGAGACAAATTGACAATTTGCAATCCACTGACCTTGGAATCGTTTGAAATTACTATTGCCGGAGTTTTGGACAATGATATGCAGAACGCAATATTCAGTAATAAAGAAAATGTTGCCAGGATTATGGGGATTGAGGAAAATGTAAGCAATGTAATCATGAGTGATGTAGCACTTAATATACCTGATTCCAAGATTATGCAAACGATCAAAAAGGCTGATGCTAAGGAACAATTCCAAAATATATCAAACGAAATGAATGTAATGATTTATTTTCTGATTGGAATAGGCGCAATTGTTTGTGTGGCATCCATATATGTGGCTGTGAATATGCTGGTATCAGAGAATCGTTCTAATATCTCGATGCTGAAAGTGTTAGGTTATAGAGATAAACAGATTAACCGGATTGTATTGAGCGTAAACCATATTTTATTGCCGATCGGATTTATTGTCAGCATTCCACTGGTATTTGCTTCAACAAACTGGTTTATGGTTTTTCTGGCAGATTTTATCGGAGCTTTGCCAAAGGCATACATTGCACCTTTGAAAAGGAAATCGGGAATAAAAATGGATAATGGCTTGAGATCATGCCCCGAAGCCTCTTGAATCTGCCCTATAAAAATGATAGAATGTGATAGCGTCACGGAGGTTGAAAATGAATGAACAAATGAACGAATGGTTCTTCAAAGGGATCAGCTGGCTAATCGTGGTGATCATTATCCTGCTGCTTTCGGCAACGCCGCTCTTCAGGGGCAGTAAGGAACAGCGCAGCTATTGCAAAAAAGGGATGCGCCTACTTGCTACGCCCCGAACGCAGGTGCTTTCGCTGCCGGCGCTGGGGATCTTCATCATGATTTTTTTATGCTCCATTTTGTATCTTGCGATCACTGCGATCGGCTCATGGGAGGAAACATGGGAGGAGGCGGGCGGATCGATCCTGCTTTGTCTGGCGTTTGGTCTGTTCATCCTGATTGCCGGTTTTTTCACGGCATATTGCATGCAAAAAAGACATATCCTCTATGATGAGGAACAGCTTCTCATCGGGAGACCGTTCCATACATATAGGCGACTGACATGGCGCGAACTCGCACGGATGGAAATAAAAAGTCAGGACGCATTTAACCTGTATGACAGGGATGGCGTAAGACAGATCTCAGCGACCGCCAATCTTGTGGGCTATCATGATTTTTATGAGACGGCGATGCGGCACGTAAGACCGGAAAATGCGGTAAGAAACGGGAACGCAGGCTCCTATCAGCGCAAATACAGTGTGACTGCAGGCGAGGGCATACTGCGTTACCGCACGGGCGAATATGTGACAATGCTGGCGGTCAGTCTGATGGGGGCGGCGATGGCCATTGTGAAAGGATTGACCTCAGAGGAAGGCATCGGAGCGATTCTTTTTACCAAAGAGGAGCTGGGAGCAAAGCTTTTTATAGCAGGTCTCCTGATCATCAGCGTTGTCTGCCTGATCTATACAAGTCTGCAAAAGATCACCTATGACAGCATGCGGATCACATTTGAACGTTTTCCGAAAGGCACGGAGAGCGTTGGGTGGAATGAAGTGCAGAGAGTCGGATATTCCACGGAACATAATTTCAGAATTGTCACGCTATATACCGCCAATAAGACTTATGTAATCATGGAAAAACAGTTCCTCAAGGGCTTTTCGGAATTTGTGGCTGAACTGCAGAAACGGTACGGCGCGCCGCAGGACGGCTGAATAGCTTGTAAAGTGGGTTTTGCCAAGAATGATTAAAGCAAGAATACCGGGAAAGGATCCGGAAACTGCTCTGTATTTTCTTGCATCAGCATGCTCCATATGTTATACTAAAACAGATATCATCAGATACGTTGTGCAACGGTTTACGATGGATCTATATTATGAAATCAAGGAGGGCATACCATGACGGTCAAAGAATGCATTTTAGAAAGACGCAGCATCCGTAAATTCACCACTAAAGCAGTTGAGGAATCCGTTCTCCGGGAGATCATTGAGGAGGCGTCCTATTCCCCCAGCTGGAAAAATACTCAGATCGTTCGTTATATTGCTGTTTCTGATCCGGCAGTAAAGGAAAAGATCAGCCACTGTACCTCCGGTTATCCCCACAATGGCGATATTATCAATGGAGCGCCCACAGTCATTGCCGTAACGATGATCAAAAACCGCTGCGGTTACGAGCGCGACGGCTCCTATTCCACCACCAAGGAAGACGGCTGGCAGATGTTTGATGCAGGCATTGCATCGCAGACCTTTTGTCTCGCAGCACATGAGCACGGTATTGGATCTGTTATCCTTGGCATTTTAGATTATGATGAAATCGCAAAGATACTGCAGCTTCCGGAAGACAGGGAACTGGTCACATTGATTCCCATCGGCTATGCTGATGAATCGCCGGCGGCGCCAAAACGCAAAACGGTAGATGATTTATTAACTATTGTATGACATTAATGGAGAGATTTTTCTCTCCATTTTTTTGAGCTGTTTTGTGATCTAAGGATATATGATTGATATAAAAAATGATGAAATAAGAAATATATTCTGAGATTTTAATTCTCTTAAAATAACTTTAACGATCTGAAAGGAACAAGTTATGAGACATTTAATGAACCCACTCGATTTTACTACCGAAGAACTGGAACAGCTTTTTGATCTTGCCGACGATATTCAGGCACATCCTGACAAATATGCGCATAAATGCGAAGGCAAAAAACTGGCAACCTGCTTTTATGAGCC
>DLOP01000111.1:3857-4027 GCA_002478505.1 Lachnospiraceae bacterium UBA7481 | reverse complement strand
GGTGGCTGCCACCAAGTCTTCCATTCCGGTCATTAACGCCGGAGACGGCGGTCATCAGCACCCGACGCAGACCTTGACCGATCTGCTGACCATCCGCTCATTGAAAGGACGGCTGAACAATTTTACCGTCGGCTTATGCGGCGACCTAAAATTTGGACGTACCGCACATT
>DLOP01000111.1:193-3829 GCA_002478505.1 Lachnospiraceae bacterium UBA7481 | reverse complement strand
TATCTCACCGGAGGAATTAAAGATTCCCAGTTATCTGCGGGATAAATTAAAAGAACTGAATATTCCATTTAAAGAAGTGATCCGTCTGGAGGACAGCCTTCCGGAGCTTGATCTTCTGTATATGACCCGTGTCCAGAGAGAACGTTTCTTCAATGAAGAGGATTATGTACGGTTGAAAGATTTCTATATCCTGAATAAAGAAAAGATGAAACTGGCGCCGGAAGATATGCTGGTGCTTCACCCCCTGCCCCGTGTCAACGAGATCTCCGTCGAGGTAGATGACGACCCGAGAGCCGTTTACTTTAAGCAGGTACAATACGGCGTCTATGTCCGCATGGCGCTGATCCTGACGCTGCTGGAACTTGCCTGAGTTTACAAAACCAATGCCGCAGCAATCCCTTTATGGCAGACTGCAGCATAACAAAAATATCATTAACAGAAAGGAATACACTCATGTTAAATGTAGGAAAAATAGAAGAAGGATTCGTTCTTGACCATATCCCTGCCGGAAGGAGTATGTCGATCTACTACCATCTTGGGCTGGATAAACTGGACTGCTGCGTGGCAATCATCAAAAACGCCAAAAGCAATAAACTTGGGAAAAAAGATATCATCAAGGTAGAGTGCGATATCAACACCCTCAATCTGGATGTCCTTGCGGTCATCGACCACACGATCACGGTCAATGTGATCAAAGCCGGTGAAATTGTCGAAAAGAAAGTGCTCGTCCTGCCGAAAGAGCTCAAAGGCGTTATGAAATGCAAAAATCCCCGCTGCATTACCTCCATTGAACAGGAGCTGCCCCACATTTTTTATCTGGCGGATGCAGACAGGGAAATCTATCGCTGTAAATACTGCGATGAAAAAAACAGCGAGAAAATGTAAGATATTTTATCAGCCAATACCGATCACTTCATTTTTCGGCTTAGATGTCTGTACCACACTGACAGCATGAAGGACAGGTCCTTCCCCTTTGTAATCCGCAAAGAATTCTTTCTTAGGGATGACCGTCACCTTAACCCACTGCTGGTTCTTCAAGGCATCTATGCCGTCATACCGGCACACATAACCCAAGAAAGCGATATCCTCCGCACAGCAGGTCATGACCATCCTGCCCGGTACGAAATATCCCTTCGGGAATTTGTCTGATTTTAATACCATAGCTTTATAAACGATCTTTTTCCCTTCATAACGTTCCAAATGGTCCATCATATCCATATACCATATTCCAAACGTATTGTCATCCAGTTCAATTGTATCTGATTTCAGGTCATAGGGAAGATCCTCTTCAAAGATCGTATCGATCTCTCCTTCTGCCGTTTCAAATACAACCTCCGTTTTGGCATTGACCGCTTTAATGTTTCTCCTGTAACTGCCCAGACTATCTATGCAGTTATCACAGCGGTTAAAGATGACCAGCTCCGACTTACGGATCATCTCTGCAACCATAGCTTTCATATTGTTATAATACGTCGGAAATGTCTCCGCATTAATACAGGTGATCTGCTGTTCCAGAGTCCAGTGGAACGGCATTTTTAATCCCTTCATATTCCACATACCGTTATACTCGATCAGGATACGTTCCGGCGTATGCTTCTTCTCCAGCTCTATCAGTCTGGAAGTCTTAAAATCCGCCTCATCCTCCAAAATTTCCACAACCGTTCCGGAGTTTTTCAGAATCTCCTCGTCATACTCCACTTCTCCCTCTTCGCAGAGAATCAGCAGCGTCGTACCTTTGATCTGAAAATAATTCTGCTGCAATGTATAATTGATAAACGTGGATTTTCCACTGTCAAGAAAACCATTGATCATATATACCGGTTTCATGCTTAGCCTCCCTTATCCGAGTATTATATTATTTAACAAACAGCTTCTTCAGATTCTCCTCCACCAGCTTGGATCCGATCACGCAGATCTTACCGGTTACCTGAGGCTGACCTTCCCTGACGTCGCTTTCCCCCGGCACATAATCAAAATAGATCCATGTTCCGTCCTCTGCAGGCACCATACCCTTCGCACGGAGAATAATGCCGAGATCCTTTGATTCGTCCAGAGTTTCAAGAATCGTCTCGATCTCCTGTTTTGAATATTTTGCAGGAGTCTCCATGCCCCAGCTGCCAAATACCTCATCTGCATGATGATGTCCGTGATGATCATGGTCATGACATCCGCAGGTGCATCCTTCACCATGGTCGTGATGGTGATCGTGTCCATGACCCTCTTCATGATCGTGATGATGGTGATCGTGATCATGGTCCTCTTCATGATCATGATGATGGTGGTGCTCATGTCCTTCCTCTTCATGATCATGGTGATGGTGGTGCTCATGTCCTTCCTCTTCATGATCATGATGATGGTGGTGCTCGTGATCATGTTCCTCCTGCACCTTCTTCAGAAGCTCTGCCAAAAGATCTTCTTCCTTCTCGATCGTCTCCCTGATCTTCGTTCCAGCGATCTCATCCCAGGGTGTCGTAATGATGGTCGCTTTATCATTATGCTCCCTCAGCATCTCCACCGCCGTCTTCAACTTATCTTCCTTCATATTGCCGGTACGGCTTAAAATGATTGTCCCTGCATGCTCTACCTGATTGATAAAAAATTCACCAAAGTTCTTGATATAGATCTTACACTTCGTCGCATCCACTACAGCAACCGCGCTGTTCAGCGTCACCTGATCACCAAGATCAGCATCCTGTACCGCCTTCACAACGTCAGAAAGTTTTCCTACACCGGAGGGTTCAATGATGATCCTGTCGGGCTGATATTTATCCAGCACCTCATGAAGGGATGTTCCGAAATCCCCCACCAGAGAACAGCAGATACATCCGGAATTCATCTCTTTGATCTCAATGCCTGCTTCTTTTAAAAAGCCGCCGTCAATACCGATTTCCCCAAATTCATTCTCAATCAAAACAACCTGCTCACCCTGATAAGCCTCTTTCAACAGCTTCTTGATCAATGTGGTCTTACCTGCTCCCAAAAATCCAGATACTACATCTACTTTTGTCATTTTCTTCACTCCCTTTAGACTTAATTATAATATGATTTCCGAATTTTCCACGACTTTCCCAATTCACTCATTTGTGCTCTATTTTAAGAATCCATCTACAATCTGTGCTTCTGCCTCTGCCTCCGTCAATCCCAGCGTCATCAGCTTGACCAGCTGCTCTCCCGCAATCTTACCGATCGCCGCCTCATGGATCAGACTGGCGTCCACATGATTGGCTGTGATCTCCGGAATCGCCTGTACGCTTGCGCGGTCCATAATGATCGCGTCACATTCCGAATGCCCGGAACAAAGATTGTTTCCATTGATCTTTGCCAGAAATACCTGTCTGGAATCATCCCTTGCTACGGAACGGGAAATGACATTCGTACCAGAGCCTTTTCCATTTAACTCAACTTCAAAAGACGTCTCCGCCGTCTGCTTTCCATGGGTCATCAGCTTTTCTTTGATCAGCAGGGTCGCCCCATCTGCCAGCGCTGCTTTCGTCGAACGCCTGGTAGAATCCACACCCTTGATCTGCACGGTATCCATCTCCATATAAGCATCCTCCGCCAGATCAATCACCGTGGAGGGATTCATAATACGCTCCCCACTGCCGTCCCCCTGTCCGTAATGCTTCTCCACATAAC
>DLOP01000111.1:0-124 GCA_002478505.1 Lachnospiraceae bacterium UBA7481 | reverse complement strand
GCAATGATCGTCACATCACAATTCTCACCGATGATAAAATCATTATAGACCAATTCCTTTAACCCTGTCTGTGACAACAACACAGGAATATGCACGCTTTCCTTCACCGTCCCCGGTTTGATGA
>DLOP01000108.1:12106-23790 GCA_002478505.1 Lachnospiraceae bacterium UBA7481 | reverse complement strand
TTGCTGAACACGATTTTCGCTTTAAGAGGCTCATTTTCATGTTTGGCGCAAGGAGTGCGCACAAATTCTTTTGCGCAATTTGACATTTATAGTCTTCAATTAGTTTTTTAATACCCTAATCACAAATACGAAAACCACAAAACTACCCTTGCTGTGCGCAATTACCGCATCACCAATTCCAGTATAAATACCACCATACAGGCTGCTACTGATACCTTAAACAATCCCTGCCCTTTATATGCCATGACCAATGCCGTAACAAACCCCGCAATTCCTGTCCATGGATTGCCGGTTGCGGATATGATCGCCGGAAATGTCATCACTGCCAGCGTCACATATGGTACATAATATAAAAATGACCTTATTGTTTTATTTTTGATTTCTTTTCTGATCAGGGTCAGCGGCAGCATACGGATCAGATAAGTTACCACAGCCATGATCAGCAGATATATCCAGATATTATGATTCATTTCAGTTTTATTATCTCCTGTTTCCTTGCTTTATGTCATATACTTTATTTTCTTTACCCTAATTTCATTACTCCATTTTCTTTAACCTATTTTCTTTACTCTAATTCCATTACTGTATTTTCGTTACCTTAATTTTCTGCTGTCTGTAATTCTCCGTCTTCCGGCAGATCTATTGGAAATAAGATTGCGGCAATCAGCGAGATCGCCACCGTCAGGACAATGATCCTTGTTCCTGCAGAGATCTCCTTCACATAAGGCATCACCGTAAACGCCAGGCTTCCTATCATGGCAACAGCCACCGCAAGCGCCACATGCTTATCCTCTTTCGCCGGTGGGATAAAGATCGCCACAAACATTCCATACAGAGCTATACTCAGCGCATTAACAATCAGCTCCGGAAGAATATTGCCCATGACCACGCCCAGACATGTCCCAATCGTCCAGCCGGGAATCGCAAGCGCCATGGCTCCATAAGAATAAAACGCATCCAATCTGCCCGGTACACCGATGGAGATCCCGAAAATCTCATCCGTAACGCCAAATGCCACAAAAAAACGATGAAAGAATGGCATTTTAGGATCGATCTTCTGCGACAATGCACAGGACATCAACATATAACGTATATTGATCACCAGTTGAGATACCGCCATCTCCAGATACGATGCATGCGCGGCAATCAGCGTCAATGCCGCCGCTTCACCAGCCGATGTCAGGTTTGTAAGCGACATCATAGTCGCCGCAAAGGCAGAGACCCCGATCTGCTTTGCCTGTATTCCAAGCGAAAATGAAACAGCGAAATATCCCAGCGCAATCGGCACGCCGTCTCTCATACCGCTCTTAAATATTTTCCAATGTTTTCCAGCCTTCTCTTTCATAAACATGCTCTCTATTTTATCCCATTTTCATGTCTCAATTACATGCTGCCAATGTGGACAGCAGTCATATTCTATCATATTTTTTTATTATTTTACAATATATGATTGACATTATATTGAATACCTGTATAATAAAAAACAGCAAATAAAACAATCTCTAAACTTTAAGTATATTTTTACTGCGACTTTTGGAGGGTAAAATGTATAATGATTTAAAGCTGGGACAGCGACTAAAAGACCTTCGCAATGAACACGGTCTTACACAACAGGAGCTCGCCGACCGCACGGAACTGACCAAAGGTTATATCTCACAACTGGAACGCGACCTGACGGTTCCATCGGTACCGACGCTTTTAGACATCCTGCAGTGTCTGGGCTGTACCCCCGGAGAATTTTTCAGCGATACGAAAAAACCTCCCGTGGTCTATCATCAGGACGACTATTTTGAAAAAATCGACGAGGAAAACAAAAACACTGTCCAATGGCTGGTGGCCGATGCCCAAAAAAATATGATGGAACCTTTAATGATCCGGCTTGCCCCCGGCGGAAATACGGTTTCCGACAAAGCGCATACCGGTGAGGAATTTGGTTATGTCATGAAGGGGCAGATCCGGCTGGTACTAAATGATACCAGCCATCTGATCAAAGCAGGAGAGTCATTTTATTACTCCTGTTCCCAAAAGCACCAGATATTCAATGCAGGCAATACAACCGCCGCATTTTTATGGATCAGCACCCCGCCCAGTTTTTAATGCGGTTACTATCAATGCACAATAAATTACATATATAAATATATAAGCACTTAATTTTACCACAAGCGCACATATTTTATGAGGTACATAACATGCTGGAAAATATATTATCCTTAAACAATATCACAAAATCATTTGACGGGGAATTAGTCCTGGAAGACCTTTCCCTTGATATCAAGCGCAATGAATTTGTCACTCTCCTGGGTCCGTCCGGCTGCGGAAAGACAACCACCCTCCGGATCATCGCAGGATTTGTTATGCCTGATCAGGGCAGCGTTCTGCTGGAGGGCGAAGATATTACCACACTCCCAACGGAAAAACGCTGTATCAATACTGTATTCCAGAAATATGCCCTATTTCCCCATATGACCGTAGCGGAAAATATCGCCTTTGGCTTAAAGATCAAGAAAAAGGACGATGACTATATACGCCAAAAAATCAAGTATGCTCTGGAGCTTGTCAATCTTACAGGCTTTGAAAAAAGAAAACCGCGCTCCTTAAGCGGTGGTCAGCAGCAACGGATCGCCATTGCACGGGCAATTGTGAATGAGCCCCAGATACTTTTATTAGATGAACCCCTTGGTGCGCTGGATCTGAAACTCCGGCAGGATATGCAGAAGGAATTGATCCGGCTGAAAAAAGAACTGGGCATTACCTTTATCTATGTTACCCATGACCAGGAGGAAGCCCTGACGATGTCAGATAAGATCGTCGTGATGAATCAGGGATATATCCAGCAGATCGGCACTCCGGAAGATATCTACAACGAGCCGCAGAATGCTTTTGTTGCGGATTTTATCGGTTCCGCCAACCTGCTTGCCGGAACGATGATCCATGATGAACTGGTCAGCATCAATGACGTCCGCTTTGACTGTGTGGATAAAGGCTTTGGCAACAATAAACCCGTGGATGTGGTGATCCGGCCCGAGGATGTGGAAATACGGGAAAAAGGTCAGGGTATTTTCCCTGCCGTTGTAACCTCCGTTTTATTTAAGGGAGTTCACTATGAGATTTTTGCAAAGGGAATCGGCATCGACTGGATGATCCACACCACCGCATATCATGAAGTCGGCGCAGAGATCGATCTGTATGTGAAACCCTTTAACATCCAGATCATGAATAAGCCGGAGTCGGAGGACGAAGCTGTCATCCAGACGGAATAACCATAAGAAACCCTGAAACGCTTACCTGTAAGAGAAACGATCAATATTAAGGAAAGGCATATCACCATATGAAACGTAAATATATTGCAGCTCCATATATTATCTGGATGAGTGCATTTATTGTACTGCCCCTTATTTTTGTGGCATACTACGCGTTTACCGATAAAGCAGGGGGATTTACCCTGAAAAATATAACCGCAATACTGGATCCGCTGCATATCAAGGCAACGATACTTTCCTTGGAACTGTCGCTGGCATGCACGATTCTCTGCCTGCTGATTTCATTTCCACTTGCTTTAGTGCTGCGCCGCCTGAATATGAATAATAAAGGGATCATTATTCTGATCATGATCCTGCCTATGTGGATGAATTCGATCCTGAGAATCCTTGCGCTGCAGATGATCTTAAGTAAAAACGGGATTTTAAATATGATACTGTCATGGTTTGGCATCGCACCGCTTTCCATCATCAACACACCAGGCGCAATCGTCTTTGGTATGGTTTATGATTTTCTGCCTTATATGATCCTGCCGATCTACAATGCAGTCATGGATATAGACAATGATCTGATCGATGCCGCCAAGGATCTGGGGGCTTCCAATCCCTCCGTAATATGGCGTATTATCCTGCCCCTGTCGAAACTCGGCATCATCAGCGGGATTACAATGGTATTTATCCCCTGCCTGACCTCCTTTGTCATTCCTGACATCTTGGGCGGCGGCAAGATCCAGCTGCTTGGCAATGTTATTGAACAGGAATTTATCACAAGCATGAACTGGCATCTGGGTTCGGGATTATCATTTGCATTGATGATCTTTGTGGTCATCGGACTTGTTTTCTCAGAAAAGCAGGAAAAAAAGGACCGCGAGTCGCTGGTTTGGTAAGTGTGAGTCGCAACAAAGCTGCGGAATGGGGGATTAGTATGAAAAATTTTATCTGTAAATTTTATTTGGCAATAATTATGATATTTTTATATGCACCGATTCTGGTATTGGTGGTACTGTCTTTTAACAGTTCCAAATCCAGAGTTGTATGGGGCGGATTTACCTTAGACTGGTATCGTGATATCTTCCGCACCTCCCAAATCATGTCTGCACTGCAGAATACGATTGTCCTTGCACTGGGCTCTGCCTTTTTTGCTACGATCATCGCCCTGCTAGCCTGCATCGGCATTGATGCCATGCGCAGACGTGAATACTCCGTCGTCATGGCGGTCACTAATATCCCTATGCTGAACGCAGACATTGTTACAGGTATTGCCATGATGCTTTTACTGATCCGTTTCATGCCCCTGGGATTTTCCAGTATTATGCTGGCGCATATTACCTTTAATATCCCTTATGTGATCCTGAGTATCCTGCCCAGATTCAATCAATTGGACGTCAGTATTTACGAAGCGGCAAGGGATCTGGGGGCAGGACCGGTATATTCCTTTTTTAAGGTTGTGCTGCCGGAACTGGCGCCCGGTATTGTCTCCGGATTTTTTATGGCAGTAACCATGTCCATGGATGATTTTGTAATTACCTATTTTACCAAAGGGCCGGGGGTCAATACCTTATCCACCATGATCTATTCCCAGATCAGAAAAGGGATCCAGCCCACGATGTATGCGCTTTCCACGATCATCTTCCTGATCACAGTGCTGGTTTTGATCGTGGCAAATATATTGAGCGCGCCACAAAAAAAACGCGGCATGATCCATACGCCAGGCAATCATATTTAAAAGAGAGGAGTCATAATTATGAAAAAAAGGGTTTTGTCTATCCTATGCGCAGCGGCGCTTGCCGCAGCATCCCTCACAGGCTGCGGCGGAACCAAGGAACCAACGCAGCAGATCACCGTATTTAATTACGGCATGTATATTGATCCTGCCATTCTGGATCAGT
The DNA here is from genome assembly GCA_002478505.1 of Lachnospiraceae bacterium UBA7481. Lineage (GTDB taxonomy): Bacteria > Bacillota > Clostridia > Lachnospirales > Lachnospiraceae > NK4A136. The sequence goes on along the minus strand of DLOP01000108.1, from coordinate 18,644 downwards.
TCACTGCAGAAACCGGTATCGAGGTATTGTATGAAGAGGCAATGACGCCTGAGGAACTCTATTCCAAATATTCTTCTGGCGCTATCCAGTATGATGTCCTGTGTTCTTCCGAGTATATCATTATGAAGCTTATGGCAGAGGGAGAATTGCAGCCCATGGATTTTACGCAGTTTCCCCATATCGATAGCATCAGCGACGATGTCTGGGAATTCTGCGCCTCCTTTGATCCCGGCAATCAGTATGCTCTCCCCTATTTCTGGGGTACAGTAGGCCTTTTATACAATAAAAACATGGTATCGGAACCGCCTACAAGCTGGGATGTATTATTTAACGGCGAATATTCCGGCAATATCATCATGCAGAACAGTATGCGCGACGCATTTATGATTGCCCTGAAATATCTTGGATATTCCTGCAACACGACAGATCCCGCCGAACTTGCCGCGGCAAGGGATCTGCTGATCTCCCAGAAATCCGATGTGCAGTCATATCTTGTGGATGAAGCAAGAGATGAAATGATCGCGGAAAATGCCGCAATCGCCGTGGTATATTCCGGAGACGGAATACTTGGATGCGAGGACAATGAAAACCTCGCCTATGTTGTTCCTGAAGACGGCAGCAACCTCTGGATCGACTGCTGGGCGATGACCAAAAACTGCGATAACCCGGAAGCGGTATATCAGTTCCTTGATTATCTCTGCTGCCAGACGGACATCGTAGCACAGAACTTTGAATATGTTTATTATCCGCCTTCCAATGTCGACGTAAGGGAGCTTTTGGATGAAGATGTGGTAAATAATCCGCTTTTGTTTCCGGATTTCAATACTCTGGAGAACTGCGAGGTATATCAATTAATGGATGAGGAGACCACTGAACTGATGGATCAATACTGGAAGGAGATCAAGGCTGAGTGATCCTCTCAGCCCCCGCCATGCAGATATATTTCATAGAAAAAATAAGATAAAGAACCGGCTGCCTTACCAAGGGCTACGGCGGCGACAAATACGCTGAGCCCATGGTGAAAGCCGACTCTTCTGGAAAAGATCGGAATACTGTCCAGCATCTCCGCAATAGCAAGCGCAAGACAGCCTTCAAACATACCGCCAAACAATCCGTAAATCACAAGAAGAATGATTCCAAACCATCCCGCACCATTGGGAAATCTTAAAAATGACGAAAAAACCGTCAAAACTCCACCAATCACCGTTCCAAGGACGACTGAATTTTCATAAAAGATGATATGATCTGCAGATTTGGTCTTCTGAGCGAAGCGCGGTATCATGCCCACGGAAACCAACACTGTCAGGACGCCTGCAGACACAAGCGCACCAAAACTGCCTCCGGCAATGATCAACAAAAATAATAGCAATCCTTTCATATCACGTTTTCATCCTTCCCATAGTTACACGCATACCGTTTTATTCCACTTCCATACTTTCCCCTACGCGTTTCTCATTTTCCATAAGGGCTGTATTGATATCATCCTCATACATTTTCATCTCCACTTCGATCGGCGTAGGATCAACCGTCAGACGCTTTCTGCCTAAATGATTGAAGAACAACGTGATACCAACCGCCAGGCCAATGGAATAGGAAAATTCCAAAACGCCGAGCCCGCTGGAGGGTTCCCCCATTACCTGTTCATAGATACCGGAAAATAAGTTCTCGATCCCGATATCATTGTGAAACGCCATAATCGTAAACGCCGTACCAAAAAAACTGACCAATGCTACCATGGCAACCTTCATTTTCTGCAGAAACGGATTACTTTTCTTTCCGGCGTCATATTCCACCAGAACATCCATTTCTCCAACACTTTGGATACTGACAGCCTGAGAAAGCTCTGACAGCATACGGATAATGACAAGTGAACTGATACATTTCCTGTGAGGTCCCTCTTCTTTAAATGTATATACTTTTATGCTTCTTGCCTTCGCAAGAATCACATCATCCGAGCAGTATACCGTTGCCACATCCTTTAGAAACACATCTTTCTCTTTGATTTTAGCACATTTTTCCAGTTTTAGATAAATATCAATTGTCTGCATATAAAAAGGAGAGCCTTTCTTAAGTCTCTCCTTAGTTTTGTTTGTTTTTACTTATTTTATACATGCCAGGCATTGTACAAAATATTTATTTTCTGTCAGCCCCGCCTAAAATACACCAACTCTGGTCATTGAGGAAAACTCCGATCCTTTCCAAAGGATATTCATCTGCACATGACTTAAACCATTGACTACTATCTCCAGATGACGTTTGTCACCTCGTGTTTCATCCAGCATAATGGTATAGACATTCTGTCCTGTCTGATCGCTGACTTCCGTTTTTAAATAGTAATTATACTCTATGTTGTTTCTGACTTCGCCGGTTCCGGTAAACTTCTCATAACAGGAAGCAGTCCCGTCTGCTCGGAATGTATAATAGGTAACCGGTGATCCCGGAAGCTTCCATTCCCCTACAATATTCGTCTCATTGATCTCAACCGGTCGAAACATGCTGAATAAATAATAACCTCCGGCAATCAAAAATACTAAAAATACGATCGCTATAATCTTATTTGCAAGTTCTTTATCTTCTTTCTTCTTTCCCCTAGCCATAACTCACCGCTCCTCCCATCAATATAATATTTCAATATTCTTGTCGTCCAATAGTCTATATTATTTGTATCACATTTTTCAGGGAATTGCAATGCTTATTCTTCACCTTCCCTGACAGCCTTTGCAAATTCCGCCTGTATGGAAGGATCATAGGAAAGCATCGGATCAACATCCTTGCCTTTGATCTTACGATCCACATAATTGCCCACGATTTTCACAACCACCGGCGACAATACGACCACACCGATCAGGTTCGGAATCATCATCAGCGCGTTGAACGTATCCGAGATATCCCATGCCAAAGACGACGTCATCAGGGAACCGCTGATAATCATCAAAACAAAGATGATCCTGTAAACTTTAGCGCCACCGATGCCAAACAGATACTCAGCCGCCTTGCCTCCATAATGAGACCAGCCAAGCACTGTGGTAAATGCAAATAATAAGATCGCTACAGCAATGAACATCTCGCCAAACCGCCCGAATCCCGCGCCCAGCCTGCCAAACACCTGACCAAAAGTCTGCTGGACTAATGTTGCGTCATTCACGCCTTCCGCTACCGCCCCGGTTGCAAGATCGATACATCCGGAAGAAAGCACAACAATCGCAGTCATTGTACATACAACAAACGTATCTGCAAATACTTCAAAGATACCCCACATTCCCTGTTTAACAGGCTCTTTGACGTTGGAATTGGAATGCACCATTACAGAAGATCCAAGTCCCGCTTCATTAGAGAATACACCACGTTTACATCCCTGTGTAATGACTTCCTTAATTGCTACTCCGACTACAGCACCCTCTACTGCCTTGATGCCGAATGCGAATTTAAAGATTGCGCCAAAGATTGCACCGATCTGTGAAATATTAGCAATCAAGACAATCAATGCACCGACCACATAAGCAATCGCCATAAACGGAACGATCCGTTCCGCCACTGCCGCAATTCTCTCAAGACCACCGATAATAATCAGACCTGCCAGTATCATTAAAACAATACCAATCACCAAAGAAACCACTGTAACCTCGCCATAAAGCACCGGTGCATTAACATTTTTAAAGAATGCCGATTGAAGATTCAGTGTGATCTTATTGACCTGCCCCATATTCCCGATACCAAAAGAAGCAAGCAGCGCGAAAATGGAAAATAGTACGGCAAGAACGCTTCCTGCGCCTTTGCAAAAACCGTTATTCTTTATCTTTCCAAGTCCGTCCTTCAGATAATACATCGGTCCACCTGACCACTCACCCGCTTTATTCTTACGACGGTAGTAGATACCAAGAACATTTTCGGAAAAATTAGTCATCATGCCGAAGAACGCGGCAACCCACATCCAGAATACCGCACCCGGTCCGCCGATTACGATCGCTGCCGATACACCGGCTATATTACCTGTGCCAATCGTCGCTGCCAACGCCGTACAAAGCGCCTGAAACTGGGACACGCTTCCCTTGCCCGTCTTGTTATGCGTATCCTTTTGAAATACGCCGACGATCGTCTTCTTCCACCAGTGCCCAAGATGCGAGATCTGAAAGAATTTTGTCATTACTGTCATTAGTATACCCGTGCCAAGCAAAAGCACCAGTCCGATCTTCACCCAGACAAATGAATTGATCACATCATTGATCTCTGTTAATTTTGTCAGAAAATTCTCCATAGCTCCTCCTATCCTTCTTTTGTGTAATTGAAGATGATCTGTCCCATATTTATCGGCATCGAAACAGCGTTTCCATAAATATATGCTAAAAACACAAAAAAATTGCACCCAAAAGGTACAATCCGCCATTGGTTCTGTCCTTTTGCCTGAGAGATCGGCATCTCTGCCTTACACCTTCGGCGCTCACTAAATGAGGCTCTCCAGAAGTTATTTTTTCCTGTTAATCATACACTGATTTCCAGGGGATGTCAATAAAAATCGTCGTCTGACAATGACGAAAATGTTTTATCAATACAATGCCCTATATAATAAAAAATTGGGATCGGCGTATGATTACACGCCGATCTCCGTACGCATCTTTAGCAGTATCTTTTTTTCCTGCCGGCTGACCTGCACCTGACTGATACCCATCAGTTCCGCCACTTCCGTCTGCGTCTTATTCTCAAAATACCGGAGATTGATCAGCTGCCTGTCCCTTTCGTCCATTTTTTCCATTAGTTCATGTAGTACGATATGATTGGTCAATATCTCATGTTCATCTTTATTGCCCGGAATCCGGTCGATCAAAAGCATTTCCCTGTCATCACTTTTATAAGCCGCCTGATAAATGGATTCTACCTCATATCCCGCCTCCAATGCCAGCACGATATCCTCCCTGCTTAACCCTGTCATCTCCATAAGCTCCTGCACAGTAGCCTCCCTTCCATGCTGGCTGGCGTACTGCTCCATGCTCTGTCTGATCCGGTAGGCATTCTCCTTGATCCCTCTGGATATCTTTACGATTCCGTCATCACGGAAAAACCGTTTGATCTCACCCATGATCATCGGGACTGCATACGTAGAAAATTGAACATCCCTGCTAAGATCAAAGTGATCCACGGCCTTGATCAGCCCGATCACGCCGATCTGAAAAAGATCTTCCGTATCGCATCCCCTTCCCTGATACCTCTTTACTATATGTCTGACCAATCCCAGATTTTGCTCAATCAACTGCGCCCGTACTTCCTGATCTCCCTTTTGTGACTGTTCAATCAATACTGCCACATTTTCCATCAGTCTTCCAATACCCCCGCAATCTTTTTCTTCATAATGACTTTTGTTCCCTCTCCCGGAGAACTAATGACTTTGATCTCATTCATAAATGCCTCCATAAAGGCAAAGCCCATGCCTGACCTTTCCAGATCAGGCCGCGTCGTATAAAGCGGCTCCATCGCTTTGGCGATATCTTCTATTCCACAGCCTTCATCCTCTATGATCACCGTCAGTTCAAGATCATTCTGCTCACAGATCATGCGGATCATCGGCACCTCCTCTTTCTTTTCATATGCTCCATACCCATGGATGATCGAATTGGTAACCGCTTCCGAAACGGCTGTCTTGACATCGGCGACCTCCTCTACCGTCGGATTCATATCCAGCATAAACGCCGCCGTGATCGTTCTTGCCAGCTTCTCATTATAAGAATACGCCGGCATCCTTATCTCCATATGGTTTTTGCGTCTTTCCGTATTCTCCTGCTCCTGTGAGATCGTACATGTTTTCATCATCTTACTCCTTCTCCTTTTTCATACTTTTATTCTGTAAACAGTTATTCCTCTTATATTCTGCTTCCGTAACACATTCTATGTTTAATTCATCTCCTGTGCCGTAATAAAACTGACAATCTTCTGCAGTCCCGCGGCACAAAGGATATCATGGATCCGGCTGCTTGCATTGGCAATATAGATATGCCCGCCAAAATTGGACACCACTCTCTGCCGCCCCATGATCATCCCGATCCCGGAACTGTCCATGACTCTGGTAGCTGAAAAATCAAAGATCACGTCCTGAATCTCTCCTTTCACAATTTTTTCATCCGCCTGCTTTCGTATCAGCACCGCCTGATGGTGGTCGATCTCTTCCGGCATCCGGATCACCAGATACTTGTCCTCAATCTGCATTTTCTTCTTTCCTTTCTTATAATTTAATAATAATTGGACAATTGCAAAAGAGAGCATATTCCTATGCTCTCTCTTTCGTATCTTATTAAAGAAGCACTGATTATATCAATAATCATATCAGTGCTTCTTTATGATTCCCTTTGTATCCACCCGCCGAAACCGCTTAATCAGCAATCTCCGCCAATTTCTGCTGTGCCTTCGTGACCAGTGTGCTGTTCGGGAACGCCCCGATCAGCTGATTAAATGACTCCGCCGCATGCTCCACATCCCCGCTGTCCATATAAGCAAGACCAAGATAATACAATGCATTGTCATTGTTCCGGTCATACTGGTATGCTCTCCC
>DLOP01000108.1:6407-12091 GCA_002478505.1 Lachnospiraceae bacterium UBA7481 | reverse complement strand
TTATATGCTTCCAATCCGCTGCTATAATAAGATTGCGCTACGGAATCTCCAATTGATGACCGCAGATAATTGTATAAATCGAGAAATTCCGGCGAAGCCTCCTGTTCCACATATGTCTGGCTGATCGCACCCAGATGCTGTTCAACCTTCATCACATCCTGTGACTGGTCAAGCGCCGCATACGCCGCTGCCAGTAATTCATTGATTTCCTTCAATGCACCGTCAGAACCCGATAAAGCATTCAGTTTATCCTGCAATGACAGATTGGTCTGTTCCAGCTGGCTGATCCTCGTTTCCAGTTCTACGATCTCAGTATTTTTCCAATCCAACTGCTCTACATAACCATTGATCTGATCCTTCAGCTCATCCTGCGCGCTCTGTACCTTAGCAGGCGTAATCAAAAAGATAGTAACGCAGAGTCCGATCACAATGCCCAGTGCAATCTGTATAAATGCATTGATCCCAAGCGGTTCCTTTCCATTGAGGGGCTGAATAATGACATCATTGCCGCTGGATTTATAGACGGCAGCATTTTCTTCCTTCTGCCGCTTTTTATTTTTACCACGTCCTGAAGTATGCACATCATCAGGATCCAGCTGTTCTTCCACCTCTTTCAGATACCGCAGAGTCTTCACGTCTCCGCCGTCAATCCGCTTGCACTGCGTAAATTCCCGCTTTGCCTTTTCCCATTCTTCCCTTTGGACATATAAAAGTCCTAACAGCTGATGGGCTTTTAAAAATTTTGGATTCTGGTTCAGCACTTTGCGCAGCTGGATGACTGCCATATCATAATCGCCGTTTTGACACAGTTCCAATGAGACATTGTACTTTTTGATCGTCGTACGGATAATATCCAGCCGTCCCTGATTGGATTGGATAATCTCCATATAATCCAGCGCAAGATTTCTCTCTTCCCGTACCGTCGCACTGATCACCCACTCGATCAAGGCGGCGCCTACTTCCCCACATTCAAAATAAATCAGTCCCAAAAGATTCCGCGCATCCACATGCTGTTTATTAAATTTTAAACATTGCCGCAAAGAGTTAACCGCTCCTGACAGGTCTCTTACTTTGGCACGCTCCAGTCCATCGTTATAAGAATATTCCGCGGCATACATGATCTTTTTGTATGCACGCACATCCGCGCCACAGCCTGTACAATAATCCAACTCTGATAAACGGCATCCACACTGATAACAAAGCATAACCGTCTATCTCCTAAACTTCTTCGTCCGTTTCCTTTATAATTTCAAAAAATATATCTGTCATATCTGTATTATCTCGTTGATTTAATATTTCCTCTGCATCCTGCAGCTCCAAACTCGGATGAAATTTTTTCAACTCCTCTTCAAAATTGATCATTTATATACCCTGTTCCTTTCTAAACCTGCAGATCAACTATCTTTCTCAAATATCCACCCCGTCCGTTGATACGGTATGATCATTCTTTTCATCTTTGCATAAACTACGGATCAATCCTGCCAGATATAATGATCCTGCTACTACCAGCAATCCGTCCTGCCGCGCCTTTTTTCCATAAACAAAAGCCTGTCCGGCATCTCGAAATGTCTTCACGTCTTTCACAGTATTGTTCCGGAACAGCTTTTCAACATACTCTATGTCCGCTGACCGCGCACCGCCCACCATCGTAATGATATATTGCTCAAATATCCCTGAAGCGGTTATTTCATGTACCATGGCCGCTATATCTTTATCAGATACCGCCGCAAAAAGTAAGATTTTTCGTTCCTGCCGATAAGATAAACTTTGTAACAACGCCTGCATCCCATTGGGATTATGCGCGCCATCCAGCAGAATACCGGGGCGAATCTCTTCCATCCGGCAGGACCAGCTTGTCTGCATAACTGCCTCTGCAGCAATCTCCTGCGTCAGCTGCTTTCCCAGAATCCTTAGCATCGCATATAGCGCCAGCGAAACATTCATACATTGATAAAGAGCACACGACGGCACTTTAATGTTATAATAACCATAATACTCAAAGAAAATAGAAAAATCAATGTCTTTTTGATTATTTTTTAAATTTAAAAGATCCGTCTCAGCGATCGGAATCGATTCCGCCCCCATTTCTTCTGCCTTTTTCCTGATCACTCGGCTGACCGTTTCCTTTTCGTGATAGTAAACAACCGGAACGCCACCTGAGATAATACCCGCTTTCTCTCCCGCAATCTCCTCCAAGGTATCTCCCAGATATGCCATATGATCCCTGGCGATTCTGGTGATAATGCAGATCTTTTTATTTTTTACGATATTGGTAGCGTCCAGCCGCCCGCCCAGCCCCGTCTCCAAAATAATATATTCCGGCTTTGTTTCCTCAAAATAGACCATTGCCATAAAAAAAAGAAGTTCAAAAAAAGTCGGAAAATAATTTTTATTATATAATGCGATCTGCTGGTTAACATAAGAAAATATCCTGACAAACGCTTCCTCCGGGATATCCGTCTTCTGCAGGCGGATGCGTTCCCGCATACATTCTAAATGCGGAGACGAAAATAAGCCGCAGGTATGTCCTGTGGCCATGATCATGGATTCAGAATATGCACAGACGGAACCTTTTCCATTGGTCCCGGCAACATGGATAATCTTCTGCCGTTCCCCCGGGCGACCCAAAAATGAGTAAAATCCGTCCATATCTTCCCGCTGATTCTTTTTGGTAAATTTGGGGATGTCAAGAATATACTTCTCGACATCCCTGTATTCTTTCAGATCTTCATTCATGACATGATTCCGCCGGATCATTCAACCATAAAGTCCACCTCAATATTACCCATGGATGAAGTAAGCGTCATATCCTTTCCAGCATTGTTGTCAACCGTTTTGTTCTGTGTCAATCCTACCACATGATACCCCGGCATGTCTACACTTCCCATCGTAGAATTTATAAAATAATTAAACTGGTCAGAATCTCCACAAAGTTTAAACTCCAGATTTCCCATAGATCCCGTCACCTTTACATTGCCGGAAATGCTTCCTGAATAACCGATATCGCTGGCATCATAAGTCATGGAGCACTCTCCCACATTACCTTTGGCAATTTCAAAGCTGCATTTACCTGCTTCCAGCGTAAGGCTGTCCGCTTCCAGCGTATCGATGGATACCTCCGACATCCCGATATACAATGAGGCTTCCTCCGCTTTGATCACATCAGCGTCTACATTACCTGCGGCAGCCGCAAGCGTATAGCTTTCACATACTATATCCTCCGGCACGTAGACGGTAGTGTCTCCAATAGTGGATATCACATATAACGTTCCATCCTCCACATAATACTGAAATTTTCCCATTCCTTCCCAATCCACGCCAAAATAATCCGTACCGCCGACGCTTTCAATTTCAAGATCTCCGCTCATAACGCAGATTTTCACATCCGTGACCTCATCCCGGGTACAGATCTGCATATTGTTAACGCTTCCTCCCTGAAGGATGGGATACGCCTCATTATACTCAGCTTTCACCTCCTCAGGAATAAGATTCTCCGGGATCCCTCCGAATATTCTCAGCAGGGACTCCGCACCATCAACGGAAAAATCTTCAATCAGCTTTATACCGCCCGTCACGCTGCCGCCAATAAACAATCCCAGCCCCAGAGCAAACATAACGCCCGCAGTAATCAATGATATCTTTGCAAATTTTTTCATTTTGATGCCTCCCTTCTTTTAAAGATCATGTTCCAAAAACTTTCTATTCCCTTAACCAGCGCCGGGATCGCATAACGGATGATCAGCACAGTAAGGAAGATCAACAGGATCCCTATGGCTCCGATCATCAGTCCCGCTCCCATCAGCATCAGACCCACCGGAACCGGAAGTCCCGCCACCATGGCGCATATGCTTCCTATAACGATAGGTATACTTACAATGAACAATGCTACGCCGGCAACCATGAACCCGACAAACGCTCCAATCAGACCAACCAGGATTCCAAGCAAGCTTCCCATCACCGAAAGCCAGACCGGACTCAACACTACGATCAGCACAATCGCCAGAATAATCCCCACTGTATCCTTTTTCTTTTCAGGTTTCGGATCGACATTCTGTTGATTTCCTGTATTCTGCTGATTTTCTGTATTCTGCTGACCGGCGTCGTCCGTCTTCACGATACAGGTATCGGCAGACTGATGTTCCGCATGATACCCCCGCTCCGTCCATTCGCCGCTCTGGTTTTCTTCCCTGATATTTTTCGCCACCTCCGCGGGACTCCCCAGAGATGCCAGTATATCGTTTTCCTTTTCCATTCCGGCATCTTCAAAATAATCACGGTAATATTGCAGAGCTTCCTGTTTCTCATTTTCCGGCATACCGGACAAATGCGCTTCCAGTTGACTCAAAAACTCCTCCTTATTCATCGCCGACTCCTTTCTTAAACAATAAATCTATCTTTTCTGAATACGTCTTCCATTCTCCTTCATATAAGTTCAGCTGCACCCTGCCGCGTTCCGTAATCTTATAATACCGCCGGTTCCTTCCCGCACATTCCTGATCATATACCTCCAGACATTCATCCTTCTGCAGCCGGCGCAATACCGGATACAAGGTAGATTCGCTGATTTCCATCACCGACCGCACCTGCTGGGTAATCCGGTATCCGTAAGTTCCCTCCACAGTTCTGGATACTACCGCCAGTACAATTGCATCCAGAAGCGCAGCACCCGTATTAAATACCATACTATTCTCCTTTCTTCGCTGTCTTAAAAACTCTATTCCTGATTCATTCCCTTCCCCTTTAATGCAACATAAAGTTCTGTATCCGTCAGAATCTTATACGGTGTCACATAGAAAATGGAAAGCAGTCCGGCAGTAAGAAGGGAAAGAATGATATATCCGATAAAGGAACAGTCTAATACAAAAGTCTCCCATTTTTCTCCATCCATCATTCGCTTTGATATGGCAAACGCATCGTCCTTGGACAAATTGGGATTTTCCGCCAACAGATAAGGAATCATACGGTATTCGTAACCTTTTATGATTCCCGGCACCCAAAAAAGCAGACTCCATAAAAAAGTATATAAAGATTGAAAGAAAAGCACCTTAACAATATTGAGATAAGAATACCGGAATGCATAACTCAGTTCCTTTAGGTCCGCCTGATCACTGCTTCTGTTAAACAACAGGAAGCGCTTGATCGATACTCCCATCGGGGCAGTCAGAAATATCCCGATGGCGCACTGTATAAGTGAACTGATCAGCGACATCATAAATACAAATAAAAATATACCTGCCAACAGTCTTTTTAAATCCCAGTCCATCTCTCTGTGCAAAAAAAGTTCTCGCAGTTTATTAAAAAATTCGGAAAATCCCAAATATTGATACGGAAATTTAAATTGTACCGTAAATTGGGATGGCAACGTCTGCAGAGCTGTCAGCAGCAATGAAATAATAAGCATCTTCCCATAGGTACGTGACAGCACCTGCCTTGCATTTCCTTTTAATTCACTTCTTGACCACGTATTCATTTCTCTTCTCCTTGTACGTCTTTATTTTCCACCGCACATATTATACAATGTATAATATTATCTTTTCATATACTATATATCATATAGTATTATATGTCAATATGGATAAGACATATTTTTACAATAAAAAACAGAGAATAGATCCTTCGCACAGTCTCTATCCTCTGTTTTCCTCATTTTACAATCTAATCTTCCATGTCAGAGCAGCTTGCTG
>DLOP01000108.1:0-6381 GCA_002478505.1 Lachnospiraceae bacterium UBA7481 | reverse complement strand
TGCGATCAAAGCAATTTGAGGCCCTGACTCAATAATTTTCTGCACATACTTCAAAATAGCTTTGGGGATGGCTGCATGCCGGACATACCTCTGGTGCTTTTGTTCCTACAACAATGTGTCCGCAGTTTCTGCATTCCCACACTTTAACCTCGCTCTTTTCAAATACGGATGCCGTCTCAATGTTATTCAAAAGCGCACGGTATCTTTCCTCATGGTGCTTCTCAATGGCAGCCACCAGTCTGAATTTCTCCGCCAGTTCCGTAAATCCTTCTTCTTCTGCCGTCTTTGCAAACTCCTCATACATATCGGTCCACTCATAATTTTCACCTTCTGCTGCAGCGGTCAGATTATCTTTTGTATCTCCAATGCCATTCAGCTCCTTCAGCCACATCTTTGCATGTTCTTTCTCATTATCCGCCGTTTTCAGAAACATGGCTGAAATCTGCTCATAGCCTTCTTTTTTTGCCTTGGAGGCGAAATATGTATATTTATTTCTTGCCTGTGATTCACCGGCGAAAGCTGCCTGAAGATTCTTTTCTGTCTGTGTTCCTGCATACTGGTTACTCATTTGACTCATTGTTTTTCCTCCAAATATTAATAATGTTTATATTTTTGTACGGTGTTTTCACAACAGTCCGTTACATCAGCGTTCCATCTTCCAGAATGCAGCGCTGTATGGCGGCAGCTCACTTCCTCCGCCAAAATCATGATCCTTACCGGTGATCAGATCCACCGCCATGCCGCATCCCGCGTCAAAATGCGCCGTATAGGGAGCATCCGCCATATTGATTGCTACCAGAACCCTCTCCTGATCGCTCTTTCGTTCAAAAATGCACTGCTGATTTGTCAGCACTATGCTTCTCATACTGCCGTAATTAAGGGCATGACTGCTCTTTTTTGCCTCAGTGAGACGGCTGATATACTCTGTCAGCTCATTCCACTCCGGTGTATCGATACAGGGACGAAGCGCCGGATCACCCTGGCTCTTATCCGCCTTGACGCCCCATTCGCTTCCATAATAGACGCAGGGGATTCCGGGCATACCATATACCATAGCATATACCAGCGGAAGATGTTTTTCATTCTGGAGAATGCTGGCGATCCTGGATACATCATGATTATCCGCAAAGGACAACAGATGTGACCCTCTGCATACCGTCCAATCCTCCGGTCCAAACAGCCGCAGCAGGGAGTGGATGATCTCAAACATATTGGCGCTGTTGAATGCAGAGTGAATGCCCTTATAACACTGATAATTGGTCAACGAATGGATGTTCATCTGCTGCAGCATCCTTCCATACTCTCCATGCAGCACCTCTCCTAATAGGAAGAAATCCTCTTTTTTAGAATCACAGAATCCTCTCAGACGGTTTAGGAATCCATGGTCTAAGCAATATGCCACATCCAGACGGATGCCGTCAATATCAAATTCTTTGATCCAGCCATCCACTGCTGAAAAGATATGGTTGACCACATCATCATTATGAAGGTTTAATTTTACCAGATCGTAATTGCCTTCCCAGCCCTCATACCAAAGTCCGTCATTGTATCCGGAATTACCGCCAAAATCAATCCTATGAAACCAGTTGACATACGGAGACCGCTCCCGGTTTTTCAGCACATCCTGAAATGCCCAGAATCCACGCCCAACGTGATTAAATACGCCGTCAAGCACGACTTTAATGCCTTCCTTATGGAGTGTCTGACAAACCTCGGCAAAATCCTCGTTTGTTCCCAGACGGGTATCTACCTTCGTATAATCCCTTGTATTATAACCATGGGTATCTGATTCAAAGATCGGGGAAAAATAAATCGCATTGATTCCCAACTTTTTCATATGAGGGATCCAGTCGATCACCTTCTTGATCCTGGATGCCGGAACACCGTCATTTTCAAACGGCGCTCCGCAAAATCCCAACGGATAAATCTGATAAAACACGCTTTCATAAGCCCACATAACTATATTGCCCCTCCTGTCTGTCCTTTAATTTGTCTGTTCATTTTTCAGCATATTCGTAAAATACACTGAAAAAGGGATTAAAAATAGTTTGATTTCCATATAATGATCAGTTCACTTTGGTAAATACGATCGAGTCATCGCCAACCCCAAACGTATCACCGCTCGGAACATCAATCACAAAGCTGCCGGAATTTAGGGGCACGCTCTCTTCGTTGCCATCGAAAGTGAAATAGAGGTTGCCATCAGCATATTCCCATGTACCAGTCGCCAGATCCGATGATTCGTCCATGCTTCCTATCAATTCCTCCTCCAGACTGCTAATAAGAACATCTTTGAGACTCTCTAATTCTTCCTTCTCCTCCTGTGTCAGATCATCCCAATCCTTTTCCATTATCATGCAAATAAACTCGGTATAATTGTCGTCAATAAAGTTTACAAAATCAGATGCAAACTTCTCAATATCCATAGTAAGCCGTGCCGTACCGTCAGAATCGAGTGACATTATAAAGTCCAGCGTAAGATTACCCTTTTCGAGAAAATCAGCTAACTCAGTGTCACCAGTCACATCAATCCAAAAGTCTGAGTCCAAATTATAACTCGAAACGTAATCACCCGCTACCTCTTCCGCCTCCTGATCAGCAGAAGGTGTAGGCGTCTCAGTTGACGAAGAATCATCCAGCTCATCCGCATCAGAGTGGGAATCGTCCAGCTCGTCTGCATCAGAACGGGCATCCTCCGATTCCTCTACCGTAACCTTAAATGATACATCATCCTCGTTCTTGGCGCTGACCGTTACCGTAGTCTTGCCAGGCGAGATACCCTCAATGGTGATAATGCCATCCTCGTCATCAAAATCAATCTCGGCAATATCATCATCTTCTACCTCAACATCCACACGCTTTAAGTCATCGAAGTTCTCGATCTCTACCTCAACCTTATCACCAACCTCGATCCTCACTTTCTGCTCCGAAAGCAAAATGCCTTCTTCCTCATCCTTGCTCTCCTGTCCACAGCCGGTCAAGGAAATCCCCATCAGACACAAAGCGAGTAATCCTACCATAATTTTCTTTTTCTTTTTCATGTCGTTCCCTCCTAAACTAAACTCTCATTACACAAAAATTTGCCTGTTCCTTAATATGATGTCGGCACTCTTAAAATATACAATACCACAAATTCCCATTTTCAGCAACGGACAGTTCTTAAAATATCAAGTTTACATAATATATATTTTATTCATTCATTATGTACCGTAATATGATAAAAATATCGTAATTTTGATAATTCAAAAAGTCCAATTTATTATATATAAGATTTAATTTTTCATTAAATCCACAATTTCCACACAGTTATCCACAGGCAAATGTCGTTAAATGTTAAATCCTGTCAAATATTTTCTCTAATTTGAAAATTTAATCTTCAAATGTGGAAAATTGTATATGTTTACATAAAACTGTATCTTAGACCAAAAATCCGACCGCAGAGCGTTCACTGCCATCTTTTCCAGAACGACGTAAGCATATCTACCACCGCCGTATTCGTAGTTGTCTCATAATCGCTCCATTCCCTCGGAAAGATCCTCTGATAGGAACGATTCAACAACCGCTCCTCCAGCAGAACGACCACACCCACATCCTCCGCTGTCCTGATCACACGCCCTGCAGCCTGCAGCACTTTGTTCATCCCCGGAAAACGGTATGCATAATCATAACCGTCATGCTCCTCGTCATCAAAGAAATTTTTCAAAATCTCCCGTTCACTGCAGATCTGTGGAAGTCCCGGACCTATGATAATGCTTCCGATCAGGGAATCCTGTCTGAGATCGATCCCCTCCGAAAAGATTCCGCCCAGAACGCAAAACCCGATCAAACCTTTTTTGCGTCCTTCCTTCTTCCGCAGAGAGATCTCTTTTCCCGCCAGTACAGCCGTCTGTCCCATATCAACCTCATCTTCCGCCTCTACAGATACGTCATCTTCCCGCTTCTCTCCCGATTCTTCTTCCTCTGAAAATTTTCTCAGAAATTCTTCCCGCATCTGTTCATCCATACGCTCCTGCTGGGCAATACACTCCATGGATTCTTCTTCAAAAAAACTGCGGCAGAATACGTCATAGACATGTTCCAGAAATACATGGGATGGGAAAAACACCATATAATTCCCCGGTTTAGTACGAAAGACCTCATAAATATACGCCGCGATCTTATGATATTCCATATCATTTCTTCTCGTATATTTACTGGTAGCATCCTTAGCAATGAAAAGCCCCATCCTGCGCCTGTCAAAAGTAGACTTCGCATAAATCTCATAATCCTCCGGTTCTCCACCCAGCAGTTTTTTATAATACTGGATAGGCAGCAATGTTGCAGAGAATAAGATACTGCTTCTCCCCCTCATCATACATTCTTTCAACTTTTCTTTTGGATTGACGCAGAAAAGCTTTACGATAAAACAGCCATCCTCCCTAAGTTCGCAATAAGGCCGGTAATTTTCATCCATTTTCTCATAGATCATCAGAAAATGACCGATCTCAAAATATAGCTCCAGCACCGCTTTCCTGACCGGTCTCTCATCATCCTCCTCCAGATAACTGCTGATCGTTGTATAACACCTTTCCATGATCCGGAGCAACTCGCTGACGTCTTCCAGCTCCATATAAGTCTCACATTCCCGCTTAAGCTCCAAAAAATGCTTATTAACATACTCCAATGATTTTACGATGCGGTGCAGCGGAAGATTCCGTTTGTCATACCTTTTATTGCTCTTTTCCCCGACATTATCCTTCGTAAAACCCTGCTGCGATATATCTTCTGCGGTCTCATTCCGAAATCCCATCTCTGAAAACAGGTTTTCCTGTCTCATCACGGATTTCTCTGCCGAAGCCTTCCGTCCGGTTATCCCCATCGCATCCTTAATCAGTTTCCGCAATGCAAGAATATCCTCTTTGCAGATGACAGCGCTGTACATCTCCCTGCCGCGCTCTACCAGATTATGCGCCTCATCAATGAGAAAGATATAATCCCCTTTCATTCCCTCAGAAAAGAAACGTTTCAGGCTGGCATGGGGATCAAAGACATAATTATAGTCACAGATCACGCTGTCTGCAAACAGGCTGATATCCAGACTGAACTCAAACGGGCACACCTGATGTTTCTCGGCATATTCCTTAACGACGTGTCTGTTAAATCTGTCCTCATGCGTAATGATATCATATAAGGCATCATTGATCCTGTCAAAATGCCCTTTTGCATAGGGACAGGCAATGGGATTACATTCCACTTCTTCCATGGGACAGATCTTTTCCTTGGCCGTCAGCGTAACGGTTTTACAGCGAAGCCCCCTGCCGCGCAGCAATTCGAATGTATCCTCCGCCACTGTTCTGGTGATGGTCTTTGCCGTCAGATAAAATATCTTCCCCGCAATACCTTCTCCCGCCGCCTTAAGCGCGGGAAATATGGTGGATATGGTCTTTCCGACACCAGTGGGTGCCTCAATAAAAAGCTTTTTGGATTCCCGGATCGTCTGATATACAGACACCACAAGTTCACGCTGCCCCTCCCGGTAAGGAAACGGAAATTCTGCCGCCCTAACAGAGCTTTTATAAATATCCTCCCATTCCAGCTGAAAATCAGCCCACTTCTTATATTCCCGCATCAAATCTTCAAACCATGTTTCCAGTGCGGAAAAAGTATATTCCTCAAAAAAATAACGGATTTCTTCTGTTTCAAAATGGCAATAGGACATACGCACCCTGATCATCGGAAGCTGCTTCTGCAATGCATAGATATAAGCGTACACCTTAGCCTGCGCCAGATGCACCGGAACCGGCGCTTTCATATATTCAAGCTTCTTCGCCACACATTTGATCTCATCTATCGTAATCTGATCATATTCCTCATCTTCCGTCCACTGCGGATTCACAGCCGGAAGCTGCGACTGCAGTGCTTCGTCGATCCTCCGTCTGCCTTCATAGATGATACCGTCCGCCCTGCCTTCGATCTTGATCGTATAGCGCTCTGTCACATACTGATACTTAAGCAGCACCTCAGACGCGTAATTTTCCCCCGCGCCGCCCTGAATCACGCGGTGCAGCCGGCTTCCCTCCTGCATTGCCTTTTCAGGAGATACGCCGCGCCTGTTATCTATGTCGCCGGAGCGGAAGATAAATTCCACCAGCTGCCGGACCGATATATGGATCTCCCGATTTTCCAAAACGGATGCCTCCTCTGTACATGCTTTGCGTTTTGCGATTCACTCTCGCTTCGCTTGTCGCGCTAAAATATCTGTCGCAATTATAGCATACCTGTACTCATGATGCGAGCCTCCTTTTTATAAGAACTCAGTCATATGCGTGATTCAGGGCGGCGCGGGAGAAAACTACGCATCTGAGGTGCTGCTTAAGTACCAGTATGTGACAGAGCGCTATA
>DLOP01000084.1:19561-19724 GCA_002478505.1 Lachnospiraceae bacterium UBA7481 | reverse complement strand
TTTTTTCACCTGTACAGATTGAAGAGGAATATGTTATAATAGTGATGTTTTTTGTAAAGAGTCCATCATAAATGATACAGGGAGACGATATACGTCTGAAGGCAGGAAGGAACGCTGCCGGGGACGGTAAGAAAAAGTATGAATCTGATGGAGGGGAAAAGAT
>DLOP01000084.1:16181-19444 GCA_002478505.1 Lachnospiraceae bacterium UBA7481 | reverse complement strand
CTGAATATGATTGAGGAAGCGGAAAAGAGCGGCAGGTTAAGACCGGGCATGACGATTATTGAACCGACATCGGGCAATACAGGCATAGGACTGGCGCTTTGCGGCGTCAGGAAGGGGTATCATGTTATTATTGTCATGCCTGAAAATATGAGCGAAGAACGCAAAAAGATTATTCATGCGCTTGGTGCCGAGCTGGTTCTGACGCCGCCGGAGCTTAGTATAGACGGTTCCGTTAAGAAAGCGGAGGAACTTGCTGCATCTTCCGATCAGTATTTTGTGCCTCAGCAGTTTCAGAATCCCGCCAATCCCGCAACGCATTATAAGACTACGGCGCAGGAATTGGTCAGCCAGCTTGGTAGAAAGATCGATATTTTTGTATCCGGAATCGGAAGCGGAGGAACGCTGCAGGGAATCGCAAGTTATCTGCTGGAACAAAATCCGGACTGCAAAATTGTTGCGGCGGAGCCGAAGAACGTATCGGCGCTGCTTGGGGATGAACCGGGACTGCACCAGATTCAGGGAATAGGGGACGGTTTTATACCGGATATTTTAGATACCTCCATTATTACGGATATTATTGAAGTATCGGATGATGATGCCATAGGAACGGCGCGTGATCTGGCGAGGATGCAGGGACTTTTGGTCGGAACGTCTTCCGGCGCCAATGTGTGGGCCGCTAAGAAGATAGCGGAAAAATACGGAAAAGACAAAGTGATTGCAACGGTTCTTGCGGATCGGGCGGAACGGTATTTTAGTACGTCGCTGATATAAATGAAAAGAGTATTCAGGATCCGCCGTTAGAGTTACAGATACAAAATGCTGTTAATGAGGGCATTTGAAAGTTTTAAAATGGCAGCTGTGTGATTAGAATATTATTTAATATTTAGGTAATTATTGGATATAATTTATCATATAAAAGCAGTCTATATATATGATTAATTTTTATATCAGGGATATAGATTGTAGGGCATGGCAGCAAAAATTGTTTTAAAATGAATTAAAGGTAAAATAGTCGAAGTAAGGAGGTATATCATGGACAATAAAACTAAAACTGCCGTCATTGCAGCCGCAGCGGTTTTGGGTGCTGCAGTCTTGGGGATCGGCGGATTTTTTATTTTCAACAGTATGCGGGATAAGGGTGAGCAGGATAATACGGAGTTAGCCGGTGAGACGGAAGGATCCGGGGAAACGCCGGGGGACTCTGTTACTGTAGAGCCGCCGGAAACAACGGGGTCTGCTTATGACCTTACGCTTTCGAACATGGCACGCCCTTCCTTTTATAATGCAGGAGCAAATTTAAATTATAATGCAGACTTAGTTCCCTGCGTTCCGAAATATACGGTAGAGGCCGATTTAAGCAATATTATAAATGCTCACAGATACTCTTTTTCGGATCAACAGACCGATATGCTTGTCAACAACGGTTTTTATGTATCGAAGGAAGGTTATGCGAATGAATTTTTTCAAATTTACGAGGAAAACCGATATATGCAATACCCGAATTTTGTTACGGTAGATTCGATGATGCATACGTACCACCTCTACTTCAGTTATTTATTAAAAAATACAGAAAAGCAATATTTATCTGCCTCGCTGGCAGATGTGAGCAGGGCGATGTTGTCTGAGTCTTTGGTGCAGTATGAAGTTTTGAAGGGCAGCGAATGGGAGAATGCCGCAAAGCAGAACGTCATCTTTTTTGCCGTCGGCGCACGCCTACAGAATGACGGGATAGAGATCCCTGACTTTGCAGCGGAGATTGCAGAGAAAGAACTGCAGTTGATCAGTGATGCTGCCGGGATTGCCGGTTCTCCTCTGATGAACAGGGACGAGGATTATTCCCAATATAAGCCCAGAGGGTATTATGACGGTGATGAACAGTTGGAACGGTATTTCCGTGCAATGATGTGGTATGGGCGTACTGGTTTTTTGCAGGGGAATGAACTGGCGGACAGAAGCGCGCTTTTAATGACGCTGGCATTAAATAAGGGGGCTATAAAGCAGTGGGAATCCATTTACTCGGTAACCTCCTTCTTTGCCGGGGCGAGCGATGATCTTGGATATTATGAATATCTGCCTGTGATTGCAGAGGTGTACGGTGAAAGTATTTCCCTGGAGGATCTCATTGGAGATGATGATGCATGGCAGCAGTTTCATACTTTGACAGCCGGATTGAAACCGCCTGTGATCAATTCGCTTTCCGATGGCAATGACGATACAGAGGAGTTAAATTATCGTTTTATGGGACAGCGTTTCACTATTGATGCGGCGATCATGCAAAAACTGGTCTATGACACAGTAGGAGATAATGAGCGCGGAGAAGCAAGGATGCTTCCGGATGTGCTGGACGTACCGGCTGCGCTGGGCAGCGATACTGCTTTAAATATTTTAGAGGCGCAGGGTGATACGGGATATCAAGGTTATTCGGAGAATATGGAGGAGCTACGCCGACAGTATAACAATGCGTCACCCGAATTATGGTCAGCGAGTCTGTATGCATGCTGGCTGGATACGCTGCGTCCACTGCTGACGGAGAAGGGAGATGGCTACCCGTTTTTTATGCAGACGGAAGTCTGGTGGCAGAAGGATCTGGAGACATTTGCGGGAAGTTATACAGAACTGAAACATGACACCGTTTTATATTCTAAACAGGTATTGGCGGAAATGGGCGGCGGCGAAGAAGTGATTGATGACCGCGGTTATGTACAGCCGGAACCTTTGGTATATGCAAAATTCAGTCTTTTGGCGAAACAGACGGCTGAGGGTCTGGCAGCTTACGGTATGATCAGCGATACGGATCTGGAAAATCTGCAAAGACTGGAGGATCTTGCAAACCAGCTTGTTACGATCTCTGAAAAAGAACTGTTAAATGAAACATTGACCGATGAGGAGTATGAGTTGATCCGCGGTTACGGAGGATCTTTGGAACATTTCTGGATGGAAGCCGTGCGGGATCAGGCGGACTCCGGATATATTGCGGCAGCAGAATTTCCATGTCCGCTGGTAGTTGATATTGCATCCAATCTTGAGGGTTCAGTCTTAGAGGTGGCTAACGGACGGGCATCGGAAGTTTATGTGGCAGTTCCTGTAGACGGAACAATCCGGATCTGCAGCGGTGCTGTATATACCTTTTATCAGTTTGAATGGCCGTTAAACGACCGCCTGACGGATTCCCAGTGGCGGCTGATGATGGGCTGGGAGATGAATGATAATTATGAATATGAAAAAACTGCGGACATCGAGCAGCCGGATTGGACGCAGGCGTA
>DLOP01000084.1:9269-16130 GCA_002478505.1 Lachnospiraceae bacterium UBA7481 | reverse complement strand
CGGTATTTACCGCCGCTGTTTTCCTATTGCTTTGGAAGAAGGGGGCTTTTCTTCCCGGATGGATCGAATGGAAAGAGTCTGTTTTGGAGTGTAGTGATCTTGATGTCATAATTTCACTGGAAAACCGCCATCTTGATTTTTTATATGAGGGAGAAACTGTATGGAGCACGCCTCCTGAGTATCAGGTGCAGGATTTCCAATGGGGTGATATCGATTCTGACGGGAAACAGGAACTGCTGCTGCTCTGCTGGAGGATAGGTGTGTATGGAAAGCACCGGCCATTCTGGGTAGAGAAAAATGACAATCGCTGGTCACAGCATATCTTTATCTATGATTGGGACGGCGGGGAGATATCAGCGGTCTGGATGGCATCTGATCTGGGTATGGAAGTGCAGGACTGGACTTATGATGAGCATGGATATCTGATCCTTCTGGACAGGCAGGATCAGTTAAGCAGCTGGGCATGGCTTTCCTGGGGATTGGAACGGGTAGATACGGAAGTGGATTTTGCTGCGGTGGGAGATGTGCTGATCCATGCGCCTATCTATCGCCGCGGATTGGAGCAGGGAAGTTTTGATTTTATCTATGAGAATATGTCTGATGTAATACAGGAAGCGGATGTTGCCATGATGAATCAGGAGACGATTTATACGTCGGAGCCTTCCGGCTACAGTGATTTTCCCAGATTCGGCACGCCCTTGTCTGCGGGTGAAGCTGTGGTAAACGCAGGATTTGACGTAGTAACGGCTGCAACGAATCATGCGCTGGATAAAGGAATGGAAGGAATTGATACAACGTATCATTTCTATGAAAAATATGATATACTTCCTTTAGGGATACAACCGTCGGAACATGCCTCCGATCCCGTTCCGTTTCAGATCATCCGTAAACGCAGGATCAGTTTTGCGCTTTTCAATTACACCTATGGTCTGAATGGTCAGCCTCTGCCGGGTGACTGTCCTTATGCGGTACATAAGCTTACGGATGAGGCGCAGATCAGGGCGGATATCAGGGCGGCGCAGGAAGCGGCGGATATCGTGATCGTGTTTGCCCATTGGGGAACGGAATATCAAACGGAGCCGGATGAGGAACAGAATCGTTGGACGCAGGTTTTTTTAGAGGAAGGGGTAGACGTAGTGATTGGCACGCATCCCCACGTGCTCCAGCCTTATGAGTGGATCACCGCAGAAGACGGACACCGGATGCTTGTCTATTATTCTTTGGGCAATTTTGTGTCTGCACAAGATATGCCGGATCGGATCTTAGGGGGAATGGCGCAGTTTAAGGCAGCTATTACATTAAACGGCTGTGAGATCGTGGAGGCCGATCTGGTTCCGGTAGTTACCCATCAGGCGAATGGACTGTATACGGTGTATCTTCTGGAAGACTATACGGAAGAACTGGCAGGACAGCACAGGCTTGGGATTACGCTGGAGGAGCTGAGGACGATCGCGGAGCGGGTGAATGGTAAGCAGCAATAAATTGATAATTGACACTGAGAGAGACCGGAATGAAGATCGTGTTGAATCCAATTATGAAAAAAGAGTTTAAGGTCACTGCACGCAGTATGAAGTTTGCGTGGGGGTTGATGGCGTATGAAGCGGTTCTGGCTTTTATATTTATCATGACAGTGTCAATGTTAAGTATGGGATCCGGTTATAATAATCATATCTTTAGTGAACTGATTGTTCTTTTTCCAATGATGGGAATTGCACAGGTCAGCATGGTGGTATTGGTGATCCCGGTTATGACGGCATCTTCCATATCCGGCGAAAAGGAACGGCAGACGTTTGATATCATGTTGACAACCTGTTTATCGCCTATGGAAATCGTATCCGGAAAGGTATTTTCTGCCGTAGTTGAGGTCATGCTGTATGTAACGGCAGGCATTCCGATTATGGCGCTTGCATTTGTGCGGGGAGGACTTTCGTGGTGGCTGCTGTTTCTGTTCCTTATTGTGATTTTCGTTTTTGCCACTTTTGTAGGAAGTATAGGAGTATTTTGCTCTTCTGTCAGCAGTAAATCTGTTACATCGATTATGCGGGCGTATGGCTTATATTTTGCTGTGTGTATTTTTTCGACTTTTGCGGCAATTTTTAGTATGCTCTTTATGCTGCTGAACCCGATCGTATTTCTGGAGGAATTTTTTATGCTTTCCATGAGCGGATATTCGCTATTTTCAAGTGATCAGTTTCTTTATTTAGAAGAAACGGGATTGGGATTTCTCACAAAACTGCTTGTTCATGGTCCGCTTTGGTGTATTGTTTCCGGTGTCTGTTTGTTGGGACTGTCGCTGTTTTTTATATATCTGGCGGCAAGGAATATTGATCCCCTAAAGAAAAAGGATAAAAAGATTAGAAAGAAGCAGCCGACCATGTAAACGGTCAGTATGGACACCAGAATGAAGATCACGTTGAATCCAATTATAAAAAAAGAGTTAAAGATCGCTGTCCGCAGTAAGAAGACGGCGTGGGGGCTGATAGCTTATGAAGCGGTTCTGGTTTATATATTTATCAGGATAGTATCAGCATATAGAATGTTTCCCGTTAGTAATGATCAGAATTTCTATAGTAAACTGATCGTTCCTTTGATCGAGATTGTCCAGATTGGCATGACGGCATTGGCGATCCCGGTTATGACAGCATCTTCCATATCCGGTGAAAAGGAACGGCAGACGTTTGATATTATGCTGACGACCTGTTTATCGCCTATGGAAATCGTATCCGGAAAGGTATTTTCTGCTGTAGCGGAAGTTATGTTGTATGTAACGACAGGCATCCCAATTATGGCGCTTGCATTTGTGCTGGGAAGACTTTCGTGGTGGAAGCTGTTACTGTTCCTTGTCGTGATCTTTGTTTATGCCACTTTTGTAGGAAGTATGGGAGTATTTTGTTCTTCTGTCAGCAGTAGATCTGTTACTTCGGTCTTACGGGCGTTTGGTTTACATTTTGCTATTTGTTTTTTTACGTGTATGCCGGAGGTTATGGTGACGGGTATTATAAGAAACAATATGCATTATGACAGCCTGCTTTTTCTTCTGCTGAACCCACTTGTATTTCTGGAAGAATTTTTTATGCTTTCTATGAGCGGATATTCACTATTTTCAGGTGATCAGTATAGTTTTGATAGTTATGATGGATTTTTCACAAAACTGCTTGCTTATGGTCCGCTTTGGTGTATTGTTTCCGGTGTCTGTATGCTGGGGATGTCGCTGTTTTTTATGTTTCTTGCGGCAAGGAAGATTGATCCCCTAAAGAAAAAGGATAAAAAGATTAGAAAGAAGCAGCCAATTGAAGGAGGAAAACAAAAATGAGAGTACTTTTGATCAGACCACATATTAACAAAAAAATAACCAGTGTTAAAAAATTTATGTTGGGCGAACCTATGGGAATCGAATGTGTAACTACCATTTTGGAAGAATTAGGCCATCAGGTTTTATTGGTGGATTTTATGGCTGAATCAGTAAGTCACTTAAAGAAGTACATGAAAGATTTTAATCCAGAAGTGGTCGGACTTACTTCTCAATGCAGTGATATTACTAATGTTTTATATCTGGCTGAAAAAGTGAAAAATATGAATCCTAAAATTACTGTTATTGTAGGTGGAATTCAGGCGACAATTACTCCGGAAGCATATTTTAATAAAAATGTAGATTATATTTTTAAAACAACCACCAGAGAAAATTATAAAGCCCTTATGGAGCAGATCAAAAACGGCACAAGTGAAGAAATCATGGGGATATATAGTAAGAAATTGCAATATCAATCAACCATTCCCTCCTGTGAGAACGAATATGTAAAGCCCAATAGGGAAAGCAGCGCTAAATACCGTAAATACTATAAGTATAGCGGCTATCAGCCTTATGCGACCATTCAAACATCTTATGGCTGCAGAAATCATTGTACTTTTTGCATTAGGAGAAAATTAGAAGGCAAACTGACAATGCGGTCCATAAAAGATGTAGTGGATGAAATACAGGAAATCAAAGAAGACACTATCATGATCTGTGACAGCGACTTTTTAATAGATGAAAAAAGACTGATCGAATTGTGCGATCTGTTAGAAAAAAGAGAAGTCCATAAAACATATATATGTTATGGAAGTGTAAACAGTATTTTAGAAAAAGAATATTTATTTGAAAGATTATCAGCGAATGGTATCAAAGCGGTGATCGTGGGCTTGGAAAGTTTTAGTGACGTATGGCTGAAGAAATTTAATAAAAGCGCGACATTAGACGACAATTATAAAGCAGTCCATATATTAAAACGAAACGGAATTGCAGTATGGGGAACCTTTATATTACATCCTGATTTTTCAAAGAAGGATTTTAAAGATTTTAGAAATTATCTTAGGTTTTTAAAGCCGGAAATGATCTCGTTTACTCCTTTGGTACCGCACTTTTTAACCCCTCTTTATGAGGAATTTAAGGATCGGCTGATCTATCCGAGAGAGGATTATGAAAAATGGAGTTTTGGCGATGTCATCATCTATCCGTCAGAAATGTCTTTAAGAACATATTATTTTGAAGTTTTAAAAATAGGCATACCTGCAAACTTTAACATGTGTACGATAAAATATTGTTTAAGGACATTTTCATTCAAGCAGAATTTTAAGTTGATGTTCGGATTTGACACGATACTAAAAGTGTACATAAAAAATATTTTTAAGGGAGCTGACGGGCGGAAAGGGCGATGATGCACTTGGCATGGACGATGCACCGGGGAAAAACTCACTGATAAGCCCGTACAGAGAGCATCGTTAAAGGAAAAGCTGGAATCATTCAAGTTGAAAGCTGCTGGGGCTGAAAAGCATGAAAACAGCAAAGAAAAGGAAAAGGAGATAACAATGTAGGCATAAAAAATTCACAAAAATTTTGTTGCAAAAGCGATTGTAAAACCGTACAATATAAACAGGGAGGTATGCGTAATGAAAAATAAGACATACTAATAGAGGAGGTGTTTCTTATGGCAACTTCAAGCATCACGAAAAATTTTGTCATTTCCGGCAAGGAGCAGGTGGAGATGTTTGTCAATGCGATTGAAGAATCTGCCAAAAACCGTCCTGTGCGTACTCCGGTAGCTGCAAGGTTTGTCAGGGATGAAGCGGAATTGATAGAATTTTTAGAAAAAAAGGAGAAGGCGGATGCGGACAGAAGATAAATTTTTAGTTACTAACATTCGCCGTTATCTTGACAGTGATAACCCAAAACTCGGAGAGGATAGGCTTATTCAGCAGATCTCCGAGTTTTCCTGTCCAAAGAATCCGGATGTTGAACATTTCTTGAAGAAGAATGCCATAGAGTTTACCAAAAAAAGCCAGTCAGTTACATATCTTGTATTTTCATTAAGCAGCATGAAATTAGTGGGATATTTTACCATAGCTTTGAAGCCACTGACCGTAAGAGGTGAAACGGTAAGCAATACTGTGAAGCGGAAGCTGCTGCGCATCAGTGAGCTGGATGAAAGGTCGGACACTTATACCATGTCAGCGTATCTGATCGCCCAGCTTGGCAAGAATTATACTGATGGCAGAGATAAGGAGATTACAGGAAAAGAACTTGTCGAACTGGCATGGATGGTAGTTGAGGATATCCAGTATATGGGTGGCGGCATGGTAACATTCTTAGAAGCGGACAACGAAGAAAAGCTGTTATCTTTCTACCGGGACAACCGTTTTTCACAGTTTGATACCAGGCAGACCACATCAATCACGGATGAGCCGCATGAGCTTGTGCAGCTGCTACGTTTGCTTTAAGGAAATTCATGACAATCGAACTGCTAATGTTCGATTGTATAACAGTAACCAAAAGGTGCATGGAAAGTAAGCATTATTTGCAATCCATGCACTTTTTGTTTTGAGAGATACTGTCTTGTAAATATTCAAGGCAGTATTTTTGTGTGAAAAAAAGGAACAAAAAAGAAAAGCAGACCAGCAGAAGAAAGTGCTGGAGCCAGAGGCAACCTTGGTTGCGGATTATCAGGCGTGGCAGAAGAATTTCAACCGCCATGTAAACAAGGGGGAGAAAGGAATCTGTATCCTTGCCCCTGCCCTTTATAAGATCAAAGAGGAACGGGACGAGTTAGACCCTGTGACCGGGAGATCGTGCTTGATAAGGACGGTATGCCGCAGACGGAGGAAGTCGAGGTTAAAATTCCTGCCTTTCGTGCAGTGTCCGTGTTTGACATATCGCAGACGGACGGGGAAAACTTTGAATATAAAGAACTGCGGGCAACTTTATCCCCGGAACAGGCAGAACCGGAAGTGACGCTGACCGTGGCAGAGTGCGGCGAGTTCCACAATATGGGCGAGTTTTATGAGAATATCCCTACGGTGGAGGAAGCTGTCGCAATCTGGAAACAGATACCGCCGGAGCGAATGAACGGTATCCCTGCAATCCGCAGGCTATGGAAGTGATTGCGGAGCTTGTGGCGAAGTTGCCGGAAATGGAAATAGATGGCAACATGGGCGAGGAATTTGAAGCAAAGGTATGGGAGAAGCGTATGCCCGATCTGACACCTGCAGAACAGCTTGCAGAAGCCTTAAAGCAGGGAGATACCCGTGATATTGCAATGTGGCTTGCCGATGTGGTTACAGAGGGAACGGAGCCGGAAGAAACAAAAAGGGCTATGGAGCTGCTTGAAAAACTGACAGAGTACAAGCCCCTTGCAAAGATTGAGGAAATGGAAGAACAGAATTACAACATGGTCGATAATGTGCTGAATAACGGCGCAGGGGAAAAGGCGCAAAAGGAAGAAAACAAAAAAGAGCAGGAGTGTACTGCGACAAGGACTTCCTTGAAAGCCCGCCTTGCAGAGAAAAAGTCACTTGTTTCCGGTCACGGAAAAGACCATGAAGCACAGG
>DLOP01000084.1:9010-9220 GCA_002478505.1 Lachnospiraceae bacterium UBA7481 | reverse complement strand
AGCAATTTAATCAGCATATTTGCAGGTGAGAGCCGCACAGAGGTTATTGAGGACATCAGCAAGGCATTAAAACATCTGAAGGATAATGTATTGCTGGAGCTATCCGAGAGGGTGCTTGAACAGTTAAAGAGTATGTCAGATGAAGAATTTGCAAGAATTGATTTTGTAGCAGCAGAGTAAGAGAAGGCGGCAGACAGGGGAATGATCTAT
>DLOP01000084.1:0-8923 GCA_002478505.1 Lachnospiraceae bacterium UBA7481 | reverse complement strand
ATTGCATTAAGAAAATTGTCCAATTATTCCGAAATATAGATTGACTATATTTAAAAAAGCTATGAGAATATAAGCAATTGGAGGTGTCGCTCGTGTTGGAAATAGCTGTTTGTGATGATAATGGGAAAGACTTAAATGCAATTACGCAAATATTGTATGAGATATGTGCAGAAATAAAGCAGGAATGTCATGTGTCCGCTTTTCAGTCCCCTAATGATATGTTGGATGGGCAGACGAAAATAGATATAGGCATACTGGATATTGTCATGCCAGACTGTAACGGGATTGACTTAGGAAAGAAACTGAAAGAAAAATTCGCAGAGATTGCATTGATTTATACTACAAGCTATGAAGAATATTGCAGGCAGGCGATTAACAAAGTCCATGCTTTTTCCTTTCTTGTAAAGCCGCTTAATAAGGCAGAACTGAAAGAACAGATAACAGAAGCTCTCAATGGTATATCTAAAACGATAGTAGAAAAAGAATTTTACAATGTTACAGACAGCCGTAAAAAAGAGTATTCCGTGGTCAGGCTGAATCTGTCGGACATTCTGTATTTTGAATACATAAAAAGACAGCGGAGGGCAGCTATTGTATTAGAGAATGAAAGATATGAGTGTGACTGTGTATTTGAGAAATTAGTTGAAGAATTGGAACAGTATGGTTATGCAGTTAATAGCAGAGGAAATTTGGTTAATCTGAGCCATGTGGAGAAAATAAAAGGGTTTGTGGTATATCTCGATAATGGGGACGAGCTTCCCATAGCTCAAAAGCGTATTATGGAATTTAGAGAAAAATTGAATGATTTTCTACAAGGAAACATATAAGGGAGAAGAAATGGATAGAATTTTACTTATCATATGCAGCGGTCTTTCGTGTTTCGTTGTGACCGCAATAATGTTTCAATTTATGAATAGCAGATATAAAAGGAGCATACAAAAGAAGTTTGTATATACTTTAGTGGGAACTGCCAGCACGATATGTATCATGTGCATTAATCTGCTGAATATGTCTTTGCTGAATCTGCTTGCATGGTTTATTTTATTTGGCGTATCTTCCTGCTTTTTATATTATGAGGATGCGGACAAGCCATTGCGCCGTATATTGGAGAGCGAAGCATTGATGTTTTGCATGACTATCTGTGAGGCATTAGGTGTGTTTCTTTTGCAGTGGATTTTACAAATAGCAGGTGTGAAAAATATTGATATTATTATGTCGCAGTGTTTAAATGCGGTATTTTCGGCATTGACAATTATTTTTTTCTACTACATGGTAATAAGCAGATTGATGAAAAAGGGGAACATACCATATTCAAAAGCGCAGTACATGATTTATAGTATCATGCTGGTATATAGTTTTATAAATTTGTTGGTAATCATTGAAACATTTGCACAGGGACGGATAAATTATTTATGTGTGATAAATATGGGGTGCATTGTATTAGCAGATTTGTATCTGCTGTGTTTCGTTAAAATGTCTGATGAAAAGAATTATTATGAAAGTCAGGTGAAGGCGCTGGAGCAGCAGGCAAATATGCAGTATGAATATTATCTGGCACAGGGCAGGAAATATGAAACAACTGTGCAGATACTTCATGATGTCAAAAAACATATCAAAGCGATTCAGAATTTATATACAGCAGATCAGGAAAACACTGCAGGCGAATATGCAAATGAGATAGGGGAGATGTTAAAGCCGCTGATTCCTGTCGAATACACAGACAATCCGATATTGAACATTTTGCTTACCGATAAAGAATTGCTTATAAAAGAGAAAGGTATTTCATTGGAAATCAAAATTGATAATGTAAGTCTTGCATTTATAAAGCCGATAGATACCACAACTATTTTTGGGAATCTGCTGGATAATGCCATTGAAGCAGCAGAAAAAGTACGGGAAGATAAGAACATTTATATAAAAATCAGCTCTTATCATCAGATGGCAGTTATAAAGATTAAAAATAGCTGTAATGAGGTAACATGGAAAAATGGTCTGCCCGTATCGAACAAAGGAAAAGGCAGAGGAATCGGGCTTTTGAATGTGCAGAAAAGTATTGAAAAATATGATGGAAATCTAAAATTGAAAGAGGAAAATCAAAAATTTGTAGTTGAGCTTTTCCTTAATTCATAAAAAAGGGCAGAAATGCTCTTTTTTTAATTGAAAATCGTATTTCGTGCAATAAAATCGTATTTCGTGCAGACACGCTTATAAGTCATAGTGAATATACCCGATATTTATAGCAAGACCATGAGAGAATCAGGAAATGGACTTCAAAAGTTACAGGAAAGGAGTAATGAAAAATGAGTATTAGTAATGTGAATGGAGCTTTAGCGACATTTCAATACGCAGTTAAAGCACAAAAAACATCTGCCAAAGGAACAGCCTTTGCTGATAAGGTGGTGGAAACAGAAGAAGTAGGCAGTACACAGGAACTATCAGATGCGGAAAAACTGGAAGCATTTAAGAAAGAAATTTGGAATGAGATAAATTCGTACCCGTGGAATCCAAGTATAAGCGAATCCATTCAAATAACCGATGGAGCGTTTCAGCGCATGATGGAGGATTCTGATTTTAAGGACAGGATGCTTGATGTGCTTTACAGAGATGCTATTGCGGGAAGACCACCAATATGTGCGGGCATAACAAGGATTGATGAAAGCGGTTATAGTGGTTATTCCTATAATGATAAGCAGGCAGGAGAAATTGCATTTCAAGCACATTCCAATCATAAAGACAGCTTTTATGTGCATAAAGCGAAAAAGAAACAGGACTATGCAGAATTGTGGAAAAAAAAGCTGCTTGAAAGAGAAAGACAACGTGAAAAGTTAGATAAAGAATATGTTGACAAATTATATTTTAATCGTAGTTTGTTAAGAAAAGGGCAGGCTTCCGCTGCCTATGAAGCGAATGTTATTACAGATTCAGCTGAAAGCAACAGCTTTGACAGTGCAACAACAGGGACTAATGTTTAGAACAGAGATATAAACATCAAGAAAAATGCAATAAAGGAGAAGTGAAAAAGATGATAAATTTAGAAGATATGGTTGGGACTATGGTGTTTTCTTCGACGGGGAATTATATTGTGGGTGCGTCCGAAAGGCAAAATGCAGAATTTCAGAGGAAGTGTCAAAATAAAATAGACATCAATCTGCGGGATTGTGTAGAGCTTACTTGTGTAAAGGAATTTGTCCTTACGTCTGAGAACTATAATGATATTATGCAAGTAAAAGGTATGCCGGGGAGCATATTCGGGGATAAATTTGGATATGAAATGCAAAAAGAAATCGCAAATCATATGAAAAGTTATTACGATGGGGAAACTGGAAAAGAAGATATTGAAAATTATTTCTACGAGTGTTGTACTTCTATGAGAGTATACTTAGCCCAAACACGTCAAACAACAGGAACTAATGAAAAAGATAATACACAAATTCTTAGCCAGATTTATGAGATGTTTGCAAAAGAAAATCAAAGAATGGCAAATTATGCAAACTATCAAGAAGGATTGAAAGTTAATTGTGAGTATGGCGGAAATGAGCAGGTAGTGGATTGGTGTTACTATAATTCTGATTATTGTTATCAATGTGAAGAAACACATCAGTTTCTAAAAGACATAACACAGAAAATGGCGGAACAATGGAGTATTCCCGCTATTGATACCGAAGAAGTTGAAAATAAATCAAAGTTGACATTGGACGGAAATTTTGACTTCAATAGTGGTTGGAATCATCACTTTAGACGGCAGCATAGCCGTGGCAGTATGGAAGATGAAAGCCTTGCACCGCCAAAAGACTTCAAGATGTATTATAAAGAGAACAATAACAGCTCAGGGTTAGGAATGTTGGCAATATGGGCTGGAGAATGTAGAAAAGAAATAGACGTACCTTTTCAAATAATTCCCGGCAGTTTAAGAGGTCAAATTTATAATGTTTCTGATCTTATAAAATTTTCAAAGAACGAAACAATGTATTGGGAAGAATATAATGCTTTTTGCAAAAACTTTGATATATTTACTCGTTCGTATGCTTATGCAAGCGGTATCAATATGCAGGCTGGAAAATATGTACCTGCTTATGAGTAAGATATGGGGATTGGGAGTATGATTACTTTTGACATTGGGATACAAAGGAGGGCTGCTGTTTTATGAGAACGAAAAAGTAAAGAGGTGGATGGCATGAATATAAATCCTGTGATCAATAACGGTTATAATCGAACAAACACAATGCATAGACAGAAAGCATTAGACAGATATAAAGAAACATATAAGTCGGTTTCCCAAAAGATGGATTCATTAGAAATATCATCGGAAGCGTATGAGCTACAGAATAATGATGAAAAAATAAGCGCCACATCAGGAAAAGATACTTTGGGAATTACTAGGGGAGATAAAGAAAATACATTTGTGATTCATTTTTCGGATTCTGCTATGGTTAGCAGAGCTATCTCCAGAGGGTATATTACTGTAAATGGCGTGGATATAGAGTTATCAGATGAAGTAAAAAAGCAACTGACCAATGTAAATAAACAGGCGCAGGCTGATAGAGAAAAGGCATACAACGAATACATTATGCAACATGAGCTGGCAGTTGCAAAACAGCAGAGTGAAGCATTGAGTAAGGCTTACGGAGACATATCTGAGGCATTTGAAATAGCTGCAAAAATTTCAAAAGGCGGTAAGGTATTAAGCCAAGAAGCAAAGAAACTAATGGAAACGAACCCGGGTTTATATGCAATGGCAATGGCTGCGGCTGCTATGTCAGAAAAAAGAGTGGAACAGAGTGAACTAGAAAGTATCAATAAGGAAGGAGCAGAAAATATATCAAATGAAACTGCACAGGGTGTTAGTTGGTCAGATTTTGAATGGAAATCATATGAAACACAGATGACTATTTTGATGGAAAAGATGCCAATAATAGAAGGTGTTGCAGAGGGGGAAATCAATCTGAGTTAAGATAAGAGGAATTTATAGTGGTTGCATATCACCAATAAGCCACAGCCGGACAGGGTGGGTTTCCTCGGCTTCCAGAAGATTGGGAAATCGGGGAACAGTAAGAAAATCTATAATGCACAAACGATAAAAGGAAAGTCGAAAGATACTGCGTTGTTTTGGCACATTGCTAATACAGTATGTGGATATATTAAGATTACATGGATAGGAAGTTTAAGGAAAGAAATCAAAAACTGAGGCGTCTATTGGAAGATAGCAATAGGCGCCTTTACACTTTTAAGATGGTTTAGAATAGCTGTATTTCAGATTAGGTGCATAGAGTTCCTATGAGGGGCAGAATGCCTTATTTTCGCAACAGATCAAGCAGGTAACGAATCATAGGGAGCAAGTCAGCGGCTTCCTGTTCTGTACAGTCTTTTTGCAGGGAAAGGAGCTTCTGGAGGTTCGGTGTTTCGTCTTTGTAATCCGGATCGAAGATTTTATCTGCCGGTATCTTCAGGTATGTAATCAAAGGGTACAGCTTTTCAAATTTTGGGTTGCCACGTCCTGCTTCAATGTTAAGTATGGTGCGTGAGTCGATATTTAGGATTTCAGCCAGCTTTTCCTGTGAAAGTCCGAGTTCCGTCCGGGCTTCACGCACTGCGGAAGCCAGATTTTGTTTTGCATCATTCATTGTAATTCACCTCGATAGTAGTTTACATTACACATCGGCAGGCGTGAATTGCGTCAGAATATAGATTGAGATTGTTCGATTTCCAGTTAAAATCAGTGATTTGGTCTTACGCCTATGTTCAATATTATTGTCGACAGTTACAAAATTGTGCCAAAAGTTTACAAACACATTTGACAATCTCTCTCTGAAGCAGCAATGCATGAAAAAGATCAAAAGGGTATGCCGGACTGTTAGGCATACCCTTGAATTTTTAAAACATTACTCTAAGGAAGCGCTGAGATTTAAGCGCCATTTTCTAAAGATGTTTTATTTTATCCGAAGTATCTCTTCAACAACCCTGCAAAAGCTTTTCCGTGTCTTGCTTCGTCACGAGCCATTTCATGTACTGTGTCATGGATCGCATCCAGATTCTTCTCTTTAGCGCGTTTAGCAAGATCAACCTTACCTGCGGTTGCGCCATTCTCAGCAGCTACACGAAGTTCCAGATTTTTCTTTGTGGAGTCGGTAACCACTTCACCCAGCAGTTCTGCGAATTTTGCAGCGTGTTCCGCTTCTTCCCATGCAGCTTTCTCATAGTAAAGACCAACTTCAGGATAACCTTCTCTAAAAGCAACTCTTGCCATAGCAAGGTACATGCCGACTTCGGTACACTCTCCCTGGAAGTTAGCGCGAAGATCGTCGATGATGTCTTCGCTGACGCCCTGAGCAACACCGATCCCGTGTTCAGCAGCCCATGTCATTTCGCTGTCCTGTGCCTTGAATTTATCAGCAGATGCGTGACAAACCGGGCATTCAGCCGGTGCTTCAGGTCCTTCGTGAACATAACCACATACGCTACATACATACTTCATAATTTCATTCTCCTTTATATTATATTTTTATATTATTTCCGGAATTTGTATATTTATTTTCCGGAAATTGGTTTCATCATATTCATCATTTTATCTTAAATAAATATTTCAATTCAATTTTTTATCGCATTTTAAGTTATATTTTTAAGTTTCATTTTTTATTTTCATGCAGGAAGGACATGTGCCGTAAAAAAATACTTCGTGACCGGTGATCATACCCGGTGTCAATTCATTGGCAGCAGCTTCCAGTTCCTTTGTATGATCCAAAAAAATATCCGTAATGCATCCGCAGCCATTACACATAAAATGATAATGCGGCGAAAGATCCGCGTCAAAATGGTCTTTGCTGTCCCTAGTCCTTAACCTTCTGATAACGCCGTTGTCCGCCAAAAGAGTCAGATTGCGGTATACCGTTCCAAGACTGATCTTGGGGTACACTTTTTTGACGTTGTCATAGATGACCTCTGCGGTGGGATGGTCTTTCCGGTACGAAAGAAAATCCATAATGGCATCTCTTTGTCGGCTGTGATTTAATGCCATATTTGGCTCCTCTCTAAATCAGTAATGATTACTGTTTTATTTTATCAGATTTTACAGACTTGTCAATCCTTAAAATATCTCTTCAAGTTGTGCTTGGTTGTTGCAATCTGGAAAAGACAGGAAAATTTAATAAGATCAGTATAAATTAGAAGTAGATATTGACAAAAGACGCGCATACTCATATAATTTTGACTATCCGTACTTTAATGCGTTGAAGCAGTAAAGAGGGCGGAAATAAATAGTTAAGAGAAGGAAGTAACCATATGTTAGTCAAAATTTTGTTACTGCTTGTTTTCTTTGGCGTCATGGTCGCTGTCGGCGTATATTCCAGAAAGCATGCAACAGATGTCAATGGTTTTGTCCTGGGCGGCCGAAGCGTCGGACCGTGGCTGACGGCATTTGCTTATGGAACATCGTATTTTTCGGCGGTCGTGTTTGTCGGATATGCCGGACAGTTTGGATGGAGATATGGTATTGCAAGCACCTGGATCGGTCTGGGCAATGCGGTGATCGGAAGCCTGCTGGCATGGGTATTGTTAGGCCGTAGGACCAGAGTTATGACAAGACACTTAGATACTAAGACCATGCCGGATTTCTTTGGCAGGCGTTACGGCAGCCGCGCGTTAAAGATCGTTGCGTCAATCATCATCTTTATCTTTTTGATCCCTTATACTGCGTCGGTGTATAACGGACTGTCCAATCTGTTTGGACTGGCATTTGACATTGATTATAAATACTGTGTTATCGCAATGGCGGTATTGACAGCGGTGTATGTTATTCTTGGCGGATATATGGCAACGGCAATCAATGATTTTATTCAGGGTATTATCATGTTGATTGGTATTGCCTGTGTGATTGGAGCGGTACTTAGCGGGCAGGGAGGTTTTATTGAAGCGATACATAAACTTGCCAATGTTACAAGCGCAGAAAGCGACGTGCCGGGAGTATATGCGTCCTTCTTTGGTCCTGATCCATTGAATCTTTTAGGCGTTATTATCCTGACATCCTTGGGAACGCTCGGACTTCCGCAGATGGTGCAGAAGTTTTATGCCATTAAAAACGAGAAAGCGGTACAGACAGGAACGATCGTGTCAACATTCTTTGCTGTTGTGGTAGCAGGCGGTTCTTATTTCCTGGGCGGTTTCGGAAGATTATTTGGAGATCAGCCCGGTATTGTTGTAGATGGGGGCGTTAAGTATGATATGGTCATCCCCACGATGTTAAATACCTTGCCCGATATTTTGATCGGCGTTGTCATCGTACTGGTGCTTTCCGCATCGATGTCCACGCTTTCTTCGCTGGTATTGACCTCCAGTTCAACGCTTACGCTGGATTTTCTGATGGATACTGTCATGAAGAAATCAGATGAAAAGAAGCAGTTACTGACCATGAGGATTTTGATTGTTTTCTTCATTGTCCTTTCCGTCGTTATTGCTCTTGATCCGCCTGATTTTATTGCACAGCTTATGGGTATCTCATGGGGTGCGCTTGCAGGAGCGTTTCTTGCGCCGTTTATGTATGGTCTGTTCTGGAAAGGAACTACAAAGCTGGCTGTATGGGTCAACTTCATCTTTGCAGTAGGATTGACCGTATCTAATATTTACTTAAAATTTATTGCTTCCCCCATCAACTGCGGCGCGATCGCCATGGTCGGCGGACTGATCATTGTACCGGTTGTCAGCATGATTACGCCGAAGCTGAAGAAGGAAGATGTGGAACATGTATTTGCATGTTATGAGGAAGAAGTGCAGGTTACAAAGAAAACATCGCTGCAGGAAGAAGAGGTATAACTCCGACAAAATCCTGTAAATGGTATACTTAAAGAAATATTAATAACTGAAGCCCACAGTTTGTCGGCGTAATGCGTTGACACTGTGGGATTTCTGATTGTATAATGTACGCGAAAGCAAT
>DLOP01000097.1:6040-6183 GCA_002478505.1 Lachnospiraceae bacterium UBA7481 | reverse complement strand
GTCCGGCGGCGTAACGGAAGATCCATTCCCGAAGATACCGTCTGCCCTTTATGCGGCGCCCCTCATCATTTCATCTACGATAACAACGGCGGCAATGGGCAGTACCAGTGCAAAGTCTGCGGCCAGACTTTCTCCTCCGGCGA
>DLOP01000097.1:5845-5991 GCA_002478505.1 Lachnospiraceae bacterium UBA7481 | reverse complement strand
GTTTTTCCGCATACATAAGTGCGTGAATCCAAAATGCCCTTACTATCTCCACAATCTTTCCAAAGTGGATGCAAAAGACCTGCATGAGGACTATGGCAAAAACAAATATAAGCTGCATTATATCTACCGTGAATTCACTGTGGATT
>DLOP01000097.1:5673-5819 GCA_002478505.1 Lachnospiraceae bacterium UBA7481 | reverse complement strand
TTCTTTTAAATTTTCAAAACACAACGCACATGTCATGTCCCTTTGCCTCACCCTGCACATCAACCTCGGATTATCCTTAAGAAAAACCTCACAGGCACTCAAGGACCTTTATAACATCAGCATCTCACACCAGCAGATCGCCAACT
>DLOP01000097.1:4974-5630 GCA_002478505.1 Lachnospiraceae bacterium UBA7481 | reverse complement strand
CAGCGTCTTTACTGCTGATGAGACCTACATCAAAATCCGTGGTCTCAAAACCTACGTCTGGCTCATAATGAATGCTGCTACCCGCTCCATCATCGGATACCAGGTATCTGACAACCGTGGTGTCGGTCCCTGCATCCTCGCCATGCGTATGGCTTTCCGGGGTCTGGCAAAGCTTCCTGAAAAATTTAAGTTCATAGCTGACGGTTACAGTGCCTATCCGCTTGCCGCAATGGAATTCGCCAAAAAGTTCGGCAAATCATTTACCTTCAGGGTAACCCAGGTCATTGGACTTACCAACGACGATGCTGTTTCTGCAGAATACCGTCCATTCAAACAGATGATTGAACGGCTGAACCGCACCTATAAAGCTTCTTACCGTCACACAAACGGCTTTGATAACATCGACGGTGCCAACTATGACCTTGCCCTATGGGTCGCATACTATAACTTTCTCCGCCCTCATAAACACAACAAATACAAAGTCCTCAACAAAGTGGAAATGCTGCGGGGTGCTGACAACATGCCGGGGAAATGGCAGCTTCTCATCTTCCTGGGCCAGCAGACTATCCTGAATATGCAGAAAAACAGTACTGCATAGGCGGAGCGGAGCCGTTGTCAACAGAACCGTGGAATACCGGAGCAGGCGGCAGCGCCGG
>DLOP01000097.1:0-4907 GCA_002478505.1 Lachnospiraceae bacterium UBA7481 | reverse complement strand
CTTTTCCTGCCTTCCGGCGAGGACGGGTTCGGGCAGAGCCCGAAAACGGGTCAAGGGACTGGTCCCTTGTGGGGATTGGGGCAAAGCCCCAAGGTCTTAAATCACTAATATCTGCAGTTTTCAAGGTTCCATTGAGCCTATTTTTTCGGCTCGNNCATAGATTACTTGACACTACCTCCTTCCTGTTTTGACCTATCCGTAAGTTATTCTCAATTTTATTTTTATGATTTTTTAATTACTATCGCCATGCATGCATTTTCGCTTACTCTCCGTCAGTATATGGCTCAAAGATATGCCATTCCCCATCAATGGATACCTCAATGCCACTCATACCATACTGATAGCCATATCCTGTACCGAAATTGGACTGATCATCTTCCTCAGGCACCGTATCCACCGTACTTGTGATCTCTCCGTCCATCATCCCGCAACGAAGCTCCGTACTGATCTTTCCCGTATCCTTATACAGGACGCCATCCACCACCACCATGGCAGGATAATCCCCCTGTGAGACTACCGCCGTCTCATCGTTTTGGATAGGGAGCTCGCAAAACAGCCCCGGCGTGCTGCCAAGGAATACATCCAAATGCGGCTGTTGTTCTTCCCATAAGCATACTCCACCATATTCCTCCGTATATTCCACTCTGTAAGATTCCCATATCCCGTCATACCGAAAATCATTCCAGCCATGGATCCCATCCGTACAAAGATAGATCCAAAATAGATGTTCCGACTGTGTACTGGCATAAATATCTTCTATGATATCCTGTATGCTGTCTTGGACCTCTTCAACCCGGTCCTCCGGAATGCAGATCATAATATTCATTCCCTGCTGATAAAATGTTTCTGCAGATACTCCGGCCGTTGTCATCATTCCATGGAGATTTACAAAAATTTCCTCCTGACCGATCCCGTCAGACGCTACCGCCTCATATATATATCTGTCGACATCTTCCCGATAAAGTTCATTATAATATTTATCCCACCATAGCTCCAATTGATCTGCACCCCGCACATCAACTGCAAACCGGAGCTCCGGATCCGCTGCCGGATAAGCGGTCAGATCCATCAATAATGAAAATTCTTCATAATAAATATACTGCTCGCAGCAGAACTCCTCTCCGTATTTATCTGCAAGAAGTCTCTCTACCGCATCCGTCAGTTCCGTATCCGTCAATGTCTGATATGCTTCCGAGGCAGATACCTCTATCCCGCCTACCGTAAACGATTCCTGAAAATATTCCTGATATTCCTGATTAGACGCCTGAATAGTCCTCTGACGTGATTCCTGAGTTTCAACATTGTTAAATACTTCAATTCCTAAGATTTTTACAATCGTTCCTTCGTGATAAACCAGCTCAGAGTCAACTAAGTCCATGCTATGAACCTTATGCACGCTGTAGAGGGCAGCTTTATACACAACGGTTCCGCCATCCTTTAAGTGCAGGGGAATGGGAATGAGCAAAATGATGGCCAACAGTACGCATAGCCCAAAGATAACTTTCTTAGAGATAACTATCTTTTTACGATCTCCCATGACTTAAACCAAATCCTTTCCCGCAATCTTAAATATCCCAGTTATAAAAGATACGTTTTAAGAAATGGTTTTTATGGGAATTTTTGAAAAAATTTGATTTTTTATTTAGAGATTCAATCCTTTCGTTTCTTCACAGCCCAGCACCAGATTCATACACTGGATCGCCGCTCCGGAAGCGCCTTTTCCAAGGTTATCAAACTGCGAGGACAATACGATACGTTCTTCATTGCCCGTCACATAGATCTTAAGCCCATCCCAGCCGGACAGCGCATTGCCTGCCAGAAAACCGCCGGCGGCAATCTCGTCCTCCGGTCCGCTCACTTGGATAAATGCCTCTCCCTGATAATAATCTGCATAATAAGAAAGCAGCTTCTCCGGCGTCTGCGCTCCATTTAACATATCTGCATAGATCGGCACAGAAACTACCATCCCACTGTAATAATCATCTATGATCGGTGAAAACAGCGGCGTCCTTGTAAGCCCTGTGATCTTCTGCATCTCTTTCAGATGTTTATGCTGCTGCGTCAGCGCATACTCCCTGCCGGATTCCAATTCCTTCGGTCTGTCTTTCCCTTCATACACTGCGATCGTCTTTTTTCCCGCTCCACTATATCCGGAAAGCGCAAAGCTGCTCACCGGATAATCCTTCGGCAGGATGCCCCCCGCCACCAACGGATATACAAGCGCTATAAATCCCGACGCATAACATCCCGGCACGGCAATCCGATTGCCTGTCCGGATCGCTTCCCTGTGCTCTTTGGAAAGCTCCGGGAATCCATATGCCCAGCCGGGCTCTGTCCTGTGCGCTGTAGAAGTATCGATGATCTTCACATTTTCGTTCTCCAAAAGACTTACGGATTCCCTTGCCGCTGCGTCCGGAAGGCATAGGAATGTAATATCCGACTGATTGATCAGCCGTTTCCTCTCATTGACGTCCTTACGCAGTTCCGAAGCAATAGGAAGCAATTCAATATCCTCCCGACCTGCAAATCTCTCATAAATGCGAAGCCCTGTCGTTCCTTCACTTCCGTCTATAAATACCTTTGTTTTCATAGCATGATACCTCTTTCTCTTTTCTACAAAATCTATTGTACTATTAAAATCGGTTTCTGCCTACCTTGAATTTTACTTATTTTGCTTTAATATTATTGAATCTTATTGAAATAACTTATTTCTCCTATTATAATATAGTTTATTAGAAGTCTGCAAATACCGCGCTAAAATTTTAGCCAAAAGCAGCATCTTTAATGGGTTTGAATAAGCCTAAAAATCTGAAAGGAGCGGTCATCCGCAAAAACATTATGAAATCAGTTGCCATTGGAATCCCCACTTATCATCATCCCGAAGCAGTCAACGAGATCCTCTCCCTGTCGGCGCAGTATCTTTATGATCTACAGATAGACGTGTATTATTATGACGGAAGCAGCGACACAAAAACCAAAGAAGTCGTAGAAAATTTTCGTAACAAAGGATTTACCAACTTATATCATTTGCATTTTCCTGAAGACAACCGCCGGGGGGAAATGATCTTTAACGGTCACGGTATGCTCCGGGAATATGATTACATATGGCCTTCCAAGGATCGATGCATGTTTACGGACGAGGTATTGACCGCCGTTATTGAGGCACTGGAAGAAGATCCCGATGTTCTTTGTCTGAACCAATCCTTTGCTTATCATGGAATCCAAAAACGTATCTATCACGAACCCACGGAATTTTATCGTATTCATGGCTGGATCGCGACGTCGATCAACACGGTCATATATAAAAAATCATCTATGATCGGTTCTTTTCAAAGCTGGATCTATCCGGAACTTTTTAATCCCTATTTCAGCCATTTATTCCATACCCTTGCACGGATGGACGAAATGAATATCTGTGTTTTATATGGTGACCATATCATGATCCACAATTCGGCTGATGTTGCCTCCTCATGGGAAAACAAAGTCTTTCAGGTATGGAAAGACGACTGGATCACAGTCAATGACCTGCTGCCGGAATGCTATGCTCCTTATAAAGACAGCGTAATCAAAATAACAGCCTCTCTTCCTTGGCTGCTTGGAGATGTGGAACGGTTACAGGAATTTCATAATAAGGGGCTGCTGACTCCGGAAACCTTGTCCCAGGTAGAACCAAACTGGGAACGGGTATCCAATGTTCCGATTGAGATCGTTCGCGAAATCGCGGCAGGCACTTATGATTCTGCCCATGATATGAGGAGAGTTGTCTTCGAAAGCGAATTCACGGATATGACTATTTCTATCCGTAAGATGCTACTGGCCGGTCAGATGAATACCAGCCAGATTCCATGGGAAGCTTTTCAAAATTATATCCATAACCGCCTTCAATCGAAAAAGCGCATGAATGCCGGAGAAATCGAACAAATCCTTACCGCCATCCGCAATCTTAGATCTTTGTCCGAAGAAAAACCGGATGACACAGGACGGACCGCAAATATTGTGCAGATGATCCTCGTATTTCTCTTTTTCACGGACCGGAACAAATCGCTTGGTTCCGTCTCCACCATTGAATTACGCGGTCTGAATGTAACGATCTGCGAAAATGTCCGGAATAACCTTATGCCAGTGGGCGATATCCCTTGGAAAGCCTTTCGGGATTATATACATGAGCATCTGGAGGGATTAAATGTGGTAGAAATACCCAATATTCCGCTCATTATGGGAAGCATCGACGATCTGAAGCAATTATCTTTAGAGCAGCCCGATAACACAGAACGTCACACGAATCTGATCAATGTTGTTACCGTTATACTCTTACTGATGGAAAAAGGTTAGGGTTCTTTTACTCTACCTTCTGATAACGGCTGAAGATCTTATCCTCACCGCACACATGCTTTGTCCCATCGATGTCCCTGACTACATAATCGCCTTCGCCGATAAATGTGCGTCCCCTGCGGGTATTGATATAAGGACATACTACAGAGCCATTTTCTCTTTTGATCCGAATCAGAGAATCTGTAACGATCCAGCCTTTTGTCACAACATCGGATAATAATTCAAATCCGTCTTCCATATTTTTTCCAACTTCATACTTTTCAACTTCTGCTTCCAATGCAATTCTGGTACATTTCATACAGATCACCCCAATCTTTTTATAATTTTTATCTATCTATATTATAGCATCTTTATTTTTCTTTGTAAAACGATATATAACGGCATTTTCTACTGCAGTGCACCAATCAATTCATGATGAAAGCCTTTCATATCGTCCTGTGTCAAATCAGTTTTCTGCTCCAGAATCCTTTTTAAAATGATATCCCATTCGTCCTCTTTTTCCACAACATACGGATTCTTCAATATATCAGGAAACAGGCGAAGCAGCATTTCTTTTAAGAGGCATCATCAGTATG
>DLOP01000161.1:3141-5283 GCA_002478505.1 Lachnospiraceae bacterium UBA7481 | reverse complement strand
ACAACAGGGAACATTCCGAAGGAGTGCTTTATATCGTCTTTTATGATGAAAAATCTTTACAGGCTGCAATACCGGTATTGACAAGCGCTCAAAACCACTATACCATATACGCTATGCGAATTTTTACGGCGGAATCTTTGTCGGTATGTCAGAAATGGATATGAAGCGTATTGAGATCTATTTCACGCTGCATGATAATGAGTTGGGTTAAATCTACATATACAGATGAATTAAAAAAGCTGCTTTCAGGCAGCTTTTTTAGATTAATTGATAACAAACGGTTAATGGTTATAAATCGTATAGCAGTTCTGACCGTTTGTTAATACCGGTATTGCGGCTTGTAAGGATTTTTCATCGTAAAAGACGATATAAAGCACCCCTTCGGAATGTTCCCTGTTGTGGGTGATGCCAATATTTTTGATACTGATATCATGATCTGCTAAGATCGTGGCAACCCGCGCAATCGCACCGGCTTCATCCGGAACGTCAAGGTAAAGCTGGAACGCTTTCTGAATAGGACCTGAGGCTTTGTCGCTTAAGCTGTTCCGATAGCTTCCGGCTGTCTCGAACAGGTCGTAGATCTTTTGAAATTCCTTATTGCTGATGTCTTTAGAAAGATTCTCA
This sequence comes from Lachnospiraceae bacterium UBA7481, assembly GCA_002478505.1. GTDB lineage: Bacteria > Bacillota > Clostridia > Lachnospirales > Lachnospiraceae > NK4A136. The sequence goes on along the minus strand of DLOP01000161.1, from coordinate 4,659 downwards.
AGCTGGTTTATATATTTGTTTAACAGAACCAGGATCTGCTCCCGATTGCTGCGGCAGATATGCTCCCACATGGTGGGGGAAGATGAGGCGATCCTTGTGATGTCTTTAAATCCCCCCGCGGCAATCATTTTCATAAACTGATCAGGCGAATCATTTTCTTCCACCAATTTGACCAATGCCGCCGCGATCAGATGCGGTACATGGCTGATCGCTGCCGTGGCGTAATCATGTTTTTTATCGTCTGACCTGACCGGCAGGGTATGAAGAGATTCAATAAACTGAAAAAATTCTTCATAACGGTTCTCAGGCAGACGGCTTCCCGGTGTCAGGATATAATAAGCATTCTCAAGGAGCGTGTCGGAAGAATGGACATAACCTGTCTTTTCACTTCCAGCCATCGGGTGGCCGCCGATAAAGCGGTCGGACAGTCCTAAAGTTTCGATCTCCTTATGGATATCCCCCTTGACGCTTCCGACGTCGGTTATGATGCAGTCTTTTGACAGATGAGGAAGCATCTTTTGAAGATTGGCTACATTGATGCCGACAGGCGAGCATAAAAAGATATAATCGCTTTCCTCAATACGGTCGGCAACATCCTGCATGGCATAGTCAATTACTTTATCTTCAATAGCAAGCCGGAGATTTTCCGGGCTGCGGTTATAACCCCGGATTTCGGCGTCCGGATGATATTTTCTGATTGATTTGGCGATGGAGCCGCCGATCAGACCAAGACCGATGATGGTACAGGTAAGTTTTTTTTCTGCCATGAGCCTTCTCCTTCGGGTTTTTAATGCGCTTTTATCATATCATTGCCTGTCTGCCTCGTCAAGAATGTGGTTGCTGTGGCGGAAGAAATAAAAATAAAATAAAAAATGCACAATTCCTTGTTGTAATATCCCGTTATTTTTAGTAAGATATACTTATGGAATAAAAAAGGGCGGAGGGACAGCAGGATCACTGCCCGGAAATATTCCCAATATGGGATTGGAGGGTTATTTACATGAATGTTTACACAACTGAAAAGATCAGAAACGTGGTTTTGCTCGGTCATGGCGGTGCAGGAAAGACGAGTCTTGCAGAAGCGATGGGTTATCTCTCGGGACTGACGTCACGTATGGGAAGGGTAGAGGATGGCAACACCATCTCAGACTTTGGTAAGGAAGAACAGAAACGCCATACCTCTGTTTCAACAAGCGTGATTCCTATGGAATGGAGCGACTGCAAGATCAATGTTTTAGATACACCGGGTGGATTTGATTTTGTGGGGGAGATGGAAGAAGCTGTCAGCGCTGCGGATGCGGCAGTTATCGTGGTATCCGGAAAAGCGGGCGTGGAAGCGGGAACGGAGAAAGCTTGGGATATCTGTGAGAAGAATAATCTTCCACGTATGTTTTTCGTGACGGATATGGATGTTGATAACGCATCCTATAAGAATGTTGTAGAGGACCTTACGGAGCGTTACGGAAAGAGGATTGCGCCGCTGCATCTTCCGATCAGGGAGAATGAAAAATTTGTGGG
>DLOP01000161.1:0-3088 GCA_002478505.1 Lachnospiraceae bacterium UBA7481 | reverse complement strand
TCCCGGATTACAGCGTAGAATATCTGAACCAATATAAGGAACTTTTAATGGAAGCGGTTGCAGAGACCAGCGAGGATCTGATGGAGCGTTATTTCTCCGGCGAGACATTTTCCGAGGATGAGATCAGGGCGGCTCTTCGGATCAGCGTAAACAGCTGCAGCATCGTGCCAATCTCCATGGGTTCCAATATCCTTTGTCAGGGTACTTATACTCTGCTGGACGATATTGTAAAATTGATGCCCAGTCCTATGAATAAGGAAGTGGCAGGCATCAGCTTAAAGACGAATGAAATCTTCCATGCGAACTATGACTTTTCCAAGGTAAAATCCGCATACATCTGGAAGACGATCGTGGATCCGTTCATCGGTAAGTATTCGTTGATCAAGGTAATGTCGGGCGTATTAAAGACGGATGACCTTCTTTATAACAAAGAGAAAGAGATTGAGGAGAAGATCGGAAAGATGTATATCCTGCAGGGCAGCAAGCCGATCGAAGTCAAAGAGCTTCATGCCGGAGATATTGGCGCGCTTGCGAAACTGACAGCCGCAAGGACCGGCAATACCCTTTCTACGAAAGCCAATCCGATCCAGTACGGTAAATATGAGATCTCCACGCCTTATACATACCTTCGTTATAAACCGAAAAATAAGGGTGATGTGGATAAGGTTGCACAGACGCTGCAGAAGATGAGCCATGAGGATCAGACGCTGCGTATCGTCAATGACAGCGAGAACCGTCAGACATTGATTTACGGTATCAGCGAGCAGCATCTGGAGACTGTCGTGTCCAGAATGTTGAATGAATATAAAGTCGAGGTAGAGCTCAGCAAACCAAAGATCGCATATAAGGAGACCATCCGTAAAAAATCGGATGTAGAATACAAGTATAAAAAACAGAGTGGCGGCCACGGACAGTATGGTCACGTAAAAATGAGATTTGAGCCGTCAGGAGATCTGGAGCAGTCATATGAATTTACGCAGGAAGTAGTGGGCGGCGCTGTGCCTAAGAACTTCTTCCCGGCAGTAGAAAAAGGACTGCAGGAAGCGGTCATCCGCGGACCGTTGGCGGCGTATCCGGTAGTCGGCGTAAAGGGCACTCTTTACGACGGTTCCTACCATCCGGTAGATTCTTCTGAAATGGCGTTTAAGGTGGCTGCAATGCAGGCATTTAAGAAAGGATTTATGGAGGCGACCCCGGTATTGCTGGAGCCGATTGCATCCCTGAAAGTGACTGTGCCTGACAATTATACCGGTGATGTTATGGGCGATCTGAACAAGAGAAGGGGACGCGTGCTCGGCATGAACCCCACCGGCAGCGGCAAGCAGGTGATCGAGGCGGAGATCCCGATGTCCTGCTTATCCGGCTACTGCACCGATCTGCGCTCCATGACGGGCGGCAGGGGCAATTATGAATATACGCTTGCCCGCTATGAACAGGCTCCGGCTGACGTACAGGAGAAAGAAGTCAAGGCAAGGGCGGAAGCGGTAGCGGAAGGCTACAAGGAAGAATGACGCTTTTGACTTTCCTTCATTAATTGATCGATATATTGATTTTGTTCCGGTGAGGAACTGTTTCGGATGGCTGCGATGATAAATTGGATCTCAGCATCCGTAAAAGTGAGCTGCTTTTCTTTTGAAATCCGCATCAGGCGGGTGAGATAGGGAAGCAGCTCCTGCTTTTTCAGATTGCGGCTGCCTTCGATTGCTTCTGTCAAAAAATCTATTTTTTCCGGTGACATATCTTCCGGAAGTTTGATGTTTTTCCAGATATCCTGTTCCATGTGTCAGACCTTCCTTTCTATAGATTATGATAGATGATTCATCTGCATCAGCATTTCAACCATTGCCTGATTTTCAGGCGGAACCATGTTCTTTAACATCTCCATCATCCCTGGATTCATGCCGCCGGAATGCATACTACTATTATCGGAGCTGTTTTGGCTGCTTTCGCCGGCTGCGTCAGAGGAGGTGTTTAAGCCGTCGTCTGCTGTATCAGAGCAGCTTTGGAAAATATTGTCAGCAGAAAGCGGTCCAAGCACCTCCATCAGATCTTTCATCTGCTGATACATCCGGAACATGGAAGCCATGTTGATAAACTGTTCAATCATTTGGGCAGTTGGCTCGGTCAGGGACGGTCTGATCATGGCAAATACCTGTTCATAGTCGTCCATTCCCATAGGCTCACAGTGTTTGCGGGGAGTCCGCATCCATTGCATAAGCTGCTGTATCTCCATAAATTTGACCAACAGAAGCAGTTCCGGCTGTCTGTCAGATGGGAGAAAGAGAGAGAGCGCTTTCAGCAGGATAGTGATATCATTACTGCAGCGGCGGTCCAGATCGTCGATTTTATTATGGCGTAAATCTTCCATATGTGTAAGCCTTTACCCTGTTTCTGTTATAGTTTATGAGCTTCCGAAAGTAAAAATGAAAAACAAAAGATATTCCCCACAAAATCCCATTGACGTGTAGAAGCAAAAGGGCTGCCAAAAGGCAGCCCCCTTTTGCTTTGGTAGAAATTCACTCACATTAGCAGCAGCCTGAAGAGTTGTTGCCACAGCAGTTGAAGAGTACGAGCAGGATAATGATCCATTCACAGCAGGAGCCGTTGCCGTTGCCGCCGAAAAGATTGCTTAATCCGCTGCCGCATCCACAGCCACAGGAGTCATCACGGGAGTCCCCGCCACAGCAGTTGTTCAGGAAGTAGATGATCAGGATGATCCAGATCCAGTTTCCACAACCACAGCCGCCTCTGTCATTGCCAGAACATCCACACTGGGTAGCTGATAAATCACTCATAATATTTACTCCTTATGAAACATTTATGGTATATCTTATGACCGGAATAGAAAATGGTTCCAATTCCGGCAAATCCTCTTGTTAAAAATAATAAATGCCGCTGTTAAAATATGCCAGAAGTAAAACCCCTTGCAAATATTTTGATCTGTTGTAAAATGATACTATGGATGACAAGGCGGCAGGAGATCATAAAATATGGTTCGCAGTGCGTAGATATGAATAAAAGAAATAAATTATATCATTTGACAAGATTTTATGGAAAAATGAAGAAAAATGGTGTATAATATTTTAGT
>DLOP01000170.1 GCA_002478505.1 Lachnospiraceae bacterium UBA7481 | reverse complement strand
CGTCATTTATTTCCGGCGCTGACGCTTCTTCTGCACTTTCTGCCTCTTCCAATCCTTCCTGTGCGCCTAACAATGCAGCAATCTCATCCGCCGTCATTATATGGTTGGGATCGTCATTTATTTCAGGCTCTGACGCTTCTTCTGCACTTTCTGCCTCTTCCAATTCTTCCTGTGCGCCCAGCAGCGCAGCAATCTCATCCGCTGTCATGACGTGGTTGGGATCGTCATTTACTTCCGGCTCAAAAGCTTCTTCTGCACTTTCTGTTTCATCCAATTCTTCCTGTGCGCCCAGCAGCGCAGCAATCTCATCCGCTGTCATGACATGGTTGGGATCGTCATTTACTTCCGGCTCAAAAGCTTCTTCTGTGCTTATTACATCTTCTACTTCTTCTATCTCCGGCTGTCCTTCCGTCATGGAAAGCAGTGTTTCCACCGACATGTTTTCCATATCACTCCATGGCTGATTCACCAGAGACTGATTTTCTGCCTGTACTTTTACCGGTGTCTCCTCTTTCCGCTCTTTTAAACCTTCTTCCATTTTAGAAGAAGGTTCCTCTTTCCTTTTTTCGATTCCCTGCAACTCATTATTCGCTTGTATGGCCGCAGCCAGTAATTGATCAAGATATTCTTCCGTAGAACTCATGTTATTAACCATACCTTTCTCACAATAGGTTGATTTTTATTTCACATACTTATTGATTAGCGGACAATAGAAACTCCAATCCATGTTCCTTAACAGAGTACCCGCGTTCCCCATTCTCTTTTGTATGCTGGTATAACGCAGAATGTATCCGGTAAAATTCCGCTTTCTGATTATAATATGCCAGCTTGTCAAATGCCCATCGGATCACACTTGGGAACTGCATACCGACACCAAGCTCGATCACGCATAATCTTCGGTTTATTGTTGATTGCAGCCATATTTTATATTTTGCCCACTGTTCCAAATAGCCTTCTTCCAGATAATTTTCCGTAAGGATATTGTTAAATACCAAAGGCTTTCCGCACTTGGGACACACAGGAAGCATATCCTCCGCCTGCTTCCACTGTGCCTTTTCCAGATACGGAAGGGCTTCCGCGCACAATTCACTAACCTGATAAAGTTCATTTGTACAGGCATCCGCACACTGCAGCATCCTCCGTCCGCCGCAGGGACAGACTATATTTTCTCCTTGCAGAAAGGATGTATATATCACATCATCCATACATAAGGAAATCACAAAATAATCCTTTTCTACAAGCATTTCCCTCAGTTTTGCATATGCGCTTTGGAATCTCTGTATATCTTCGTCTCCGGTATATTCCAATTCCATTCCAATTCCCACCAGAATTTTATCAGCTTCCCGAAGACTGTTTTTAATCTTTTCCCACGCATCATCTGTTTTCAGTATCATGATCCGACTTTCTTGAAAATAGCGCACCCACAGGATGCGCTACCTATCATTTTCTTATTGGCTATGTATAATAACGCGGCGCACATCCTGCCTATCTTCCCAGCACTTCATCAATTACCTTGACAAGATTGCCGATCTCCGGCTTGGACAGCTGTGCATTGGCGCCTAGCTGTTCTCCTTTTCTTCTCATTTCTTCATTTACCAGAGACGAGAAGATAATAACAGGAATACTGCGCAGCTGATCATCATCCTTAATCAGCTTTGTCAAGCGGTGTCCATCCATCAGCGGCATCTCAATATCTGTAATCACAAGATGTACATGCTGATTCAGAGTTCCCTCTTTCTTGCACTTCGATATAAAATCCCAAGCCTCCTGTCCATTCTCCGTATGGCGCAGATTACTATATCCCGCCTTTTTCAGAGAATCAACAATCAGTTTATTCAGCAATGCGGAGTCTTCCGCAATCAGAATCGGTATATCACATCTTTCCCTGACGCCCAGTGCATCAATTTCTTCAACTTTTAATCCTGTCTCAGGACTGATATCCGTAACGATCTTCTCAAAATCAAGAATAATAACCAACTGACCATTGATCTTTACAATTCCCGTTGCCACGCTTTCCTCTGCCGTGGAAATCGTGGAATCCGGTCTGATGATCTCTGTCCATGATACACGGTGGATCCCTTCAACAGCCTCCACATGGAATGCGATATCCAGTTTATTAAAATTAGTAACGATCAAAAGTCCGCCCGGTTTAGATTCGCCGCGCTGCAGACAGTTCTTCAGATCTATCGCCGTGATCATCGTATCCCTCGGCATAAAAATGCCTTCAACGCTCGGATGTGCATTGGGAACCGGTGTAATCGGCTGATAAGCAATGATTTCTCTAATCTTTGCAACATTGATACCATAAGCATTGCCGTCAATCGTAAACTCCAGTATCTCCAGTTCATTTGTTCCATTCTCTAAAAGTATTTTTGAATCCATAGTTTTGCACCTCACAATACATTAGTCCTAAACCGAACAGTTTACTAGAACATTATAACACAAAAGCAACATAAAAGTCTATTAAATCTTTAAATTTCTATTTCTTTTAGATATCTTTTAACTGCATCCCGCCAGTCCGGCAGCGGCTGAAAGCCATTTTCTGCAAGTTTAGACTTATCCAGCCTGGAATTAAATGGTCTTTTTGCCTTAGAAATCCCGTATTCTTCAGTCGAAACAGGGGATACCGTCAGACGCTGCGTCCGATACTCCTCATGCCCAAGCTCCGCTGCCTGACGGAAAATTTCCAACGCAAATTCATACCAGCTGATATATCCGCCCTCATTGGTGGCATGATAATAACCATATTTTTCCGTTTCTATCATATCGATCAGAAGCCTTGCAAGATCATAAGTGTAGGTCGGCGTTCCGATCTGGTCGTTCACAACCGTCAGTTTCTCATGTGTCTTGCCAACTTTCAGCATTGTCTTGATAAAATTATTACCGTTGACGCCAAATACCCACGCAATACGTACGATAAAATAGCGTTCCAGCATTTCCGCTACTGCCTGTTCGCCTTCCAGCTTTGTCTGACCATATACGTTTAACGGCTTATAGTCCTTGCAGTCCGGCTTCCATAGTTCTGTGCCCTCTCCATCAAAGACATAATCAGTAGACAAATACAGCATTTTTGCATCCAAGGTCTGACAGGCTTTGGCGATATGTCTTGTTCCGTCCGCATTGACCGCCCGCACTTTCTCCACCTTATCATCATCCTCCGCCATATCCACGGCAGTCCATGCAGCACAGTGGATGACCGCATCCGGCTTATGATCCGCCAACGTCTTCTCTACCGCTGCCGGATCGGTGATATCCAGCGCCACATAGGGCATGGAAGTTACCGCCGTTCCATCCGCAGCCCCCGCATATTCCGGCGTAATATCCGAACCGACTCCCTCATGACCACGCTTTTTCAATTCATTCATAACGTCATGTCCCAACTGACCGTTGACGCCTGTCACAAAAATCTTCATCTGCGTACCAACCATTTCGCTTTTTTATTTTTCAATCTTATTCCTCAACCTCAACATCTGAAGTACAATGCGCACACTTGCATGCCTCCTTCGGGATTTCACTCTTACAATACGGGCAAATCTTTGTTGTTTTTACCGGCTCTTCCTCTTTTTTATGTCCGATGGACATCAGCGTGTTAATGCCTTTGAGCAGACAGAACAGAATCAATGCCATGATCAGGAAATTAACGACCGCCGACAAAAACGCGCCATAATTAAATGCAACGCCGCCAATCATAAGCGTACCGCCGATCACTACCCCTTCGCCATTAGTGCCGCCTGTGCAAAGCGCAATCAACGGATTGATAAAGTTGTCAGTCAAAGAGGTCACGATGGCAGTAAAAGCGCCGCCAATGATGACACCCACTGCCATATCCATGACATTGCCCTTTAAGGCAAATTTCTTAAATTCCTCCATAAATTTCTTCATAGTCTTCTCCCTCTTTCTATTTTTTACTCATAGCCGTCTTACAGCAGCGTCGTCTCCGCACGGCTGTCGCCCAGCTTCATGGTCATCTTGATGCTGTCAAAGTTTTCCGTATCCGACGCAGGCATCTCGATCAAAAGCACCGCATTTATAGTTTCCCCCGCCGGAATCGTATCCCGGTACATCATCAGATCGTTGGTCAAAAGCGTAGTCAATGACGTCTTTGTGATATTCCCGTTGATGCGAAAACTGAATTTTGCGCCCAACGACGCCATATCCAGCAGATAATCACCGCCGCTTACATTTTTCAGAGTGAATGTAAACACCACCAGCTTGCTATTGGTTGAAGTTGCTCTGGCAACCCCCTGCCAGTCATTTGCCTCCGTACTTTCCGGATAACTGTCACATACCAGATAGCCCGCATATTCTATCTCAACGCTGTCTGACAGTCCAAGGAACGAATCCACATCCGTATATACCGGCGCTTCCGGCTCTGAAGGCTTCTCCCCTTCACCGCCGCTTTCATTTCCTGCTGCCGCCTGCTGCATCTCCTGACGCTCCTGTATCAGCGCCGCCAGCTCCGCGTCCCTGATCAATTCTTCCTCTGCTTCCCTGCTCTGTTCCTCCGTCAATATCGTACTCTTATAATTGGCGTCATATTTTAACAGCAGCTGCGCAGCATACTCCGTCACCATATCCTGCTGTTCCTGAGTCATATCAGGGATTGCATTGCCGCATCCGTTCAGCAATAATATCAAAGCCACGCCCGACAACGCCAAGAATGAGCCTTTCACATTATTTTTCATCTACATCCTCCATAACGATACATATTTAAAGGTTTCCGTTAATGCCAAAAGTGCAGGCTGTGAGACCCACACTTTTTTATTATAACGAAAATCACTTCAAAATACAATTCCTTAGTTTTATTTTATTTATGTTTTATGTTTCTTTATGCCGTTTCCAATTCAAAATAAAATTCCACGCCTTCTTCATGATTGATCACTCCATATGCCTGACCGATACGTTCCATGACCGCTTTCACAATAGACAGCCCGATACCGGTGCCGCCATATTCCCTGGTACGCGCTTTATCGACTTTGTAAAATTTATCCCAGATATGCTCAAGACTTTCCTCCGGAATCTGCTCTCCGGTATTAAACACGCTGACGCGCGCTTTGCCGTCCTTCTTTACCACAGTAACTTCTATCCGCTTTTCCGCCTCTGTTTTTGATGTCGCAGCATAATGGATCGCATTGGAAAGAAAATTGCGGAATACCTCCTCGATCTGGTATTCATCCGCCCACACATTTACCTCCTGCCCCGGCTCAAAAACCATATGGATCCCATTCTGCTTGATCAATATTTCAGACGCCTGAATGCAGTTTCCGATCAGATCAGTCAGATCAAAGCGTTCCATCGCAATCGCGTCCGCATCGGACTCCAACTGGCTTAAAGTGATCAGATTTTTTACCATGCGGTTCATTCTTACCGTCTCATCCATAATGACCTCACAGTAATATTTCTGGCTCTCCGGATCGTCCGTAATCCCCTCCATCAGCCCTTCCGCATATCCCTGAATGATCGCGATCGGCGTCTTCAGCTCATGGGAAACATTGGCAACAAATTCCTTACGCATATTGTCTATTCTGGTCTTGCTCTCCACATCCCTCTGCAGCTCTATATTAGCCGATTTCAGCGAAGATATGGTTTCCTCCAGCTTCTCTGACATAAGATTAAAGTTCTCACCGAGGATCGCGATCTCATTCTTGTCATTGCCCTCATATCTTGCGTCAAAATCAAGCTGCGCCATACGCTTGGAAAGATCTGCGAGTTCCAGGATCGGTTCCCCTACTTTCTCCGATACGATCCAGATCATCGCCGCCGCCAGTACGGCCACAACAATCAAAACATTCAGAAAAAATGCATTTGCCATATTGGCGCTGTTATGAATGCCCTCCATCGACACCCGCAGCATGAAAAAATTACCATTGTCCAGATTGCCCCACATAACAAGATATTCCGCTTCTCCATTCTGGTTCAGCAGATTACTGATGGTATAATTGTCTTCTTCCAGAATAACCTCCTGCGTATCATCGCCCCGTTCAAATATGATGTCCCGCAGCTGGCGGTTAAACTCATCCGCATCATTGATCGACGTCTTGATCGTATTGGAAGCTGCATCTGTAATGATAAAATTGATACTGTATGCGCTGCAGATCTTATGGATCGCTTCATCAAACTCCTCCGTTGCGACTTTTTCCCGGTTACTCCAGTCATTGATTACGGCATATGCCTCCATAAGATTGGCCCGTTTTTTTGCAATATAATAACGTTCCAAAAGAATCACATTGGTCACCCAGAACAAGATCTGCATCCCGGCAAGAAGAACGATAAATATAAATGCAAGCTGTTTTTTGATTGAATATTTCATTTATAAAACCGTTTCTCCTTCCCTGTGTTTTCTATAGGTAATTACATGACCACAATGTCCGGTTCACATATATACTTTTTATGCTAAACTTCAAATTTATACCCCAGTCCCCAGATGGTATGGATCAATTCTCCTTTATCTTTAAGCTTATTCCGAAGCTTTTTCACATGGGTATCGATGGTTCTTGCATCCCCGAAATAATCATAATTCCATACATGATTCAATATCTTTTCCCGCGAAAGCGCGATTCCCTGATTTTCCATAAAATAAGTGAGGAGCTCATATTCCTTATAACTAAGCTCTACCGTCTCTCCATCCACACTGACGATATGCGCCGCATGATCGATCACAATGCCGCCCGCCTCCATCTTCTCCTGTTTTTCCTCCCCGATCACCCGCCGCAGGATCGCCTCCACTCTGGCAACAAGGATCTTCGGACTGAATGGCTTGGAAATATATTCATCCACACCAAGCTGAAACCCTAAAAGTTCATCCCGTTCTTCCCCGCGGGCAGTCAGCATAATAATCGGTACTTTTGAGGATTCCCGTATTTCCTTGCACACCTGCCAGCCATCCATCTGCGGCATCATCACGTCCAATATGATCAGCGCGATCTCCTTGTCATTATAAAAATAATCAAGCGCTTTCGCGCCGTCCTCCGCTTCAATTACCTCATAATCTTTTTTCACCAGAAAATCCTTCACCAGCTTGCGCATTCTTGCTTCGTCATCTACCACCAGGATCTTGATCTTTTCCATATAACGCCGCACCTTTCTTTATCCGGATTCTTATCCGTTAATCCCATATATGATTTAAGATACATTTTACCCGATATTTATGGACAATGTGTGAAATCAAAAAAATTTTTTCGTGAAAATAAGAAACCCCGCCGGAAAATTTCATCCCGGCAGGGATTACAGCTTCATACATAATGATTACTCCAACACCTTTTTCAATTCATCCATAAAGGTATTGATATCTTTAAATTCACGGTAAACAGAAGCAAATCTGACATAGGCAACCGCCTCCAGATTCTTCAGCTTTTCCATAACGATCTCCCCGATAACAGCGCTGGGAATCTCTTTTTCTTCCCTGCTGAAGATCTCAATCTCCGCCTCGTCGATCAGCTTATTGATGGCATCCGCGCTGATCGGACGTTTGTGACACGCTCTGAGAACTCCGGCCTCAATCTTCTTGCGGTCATACGCCTCCCGGTTATTATCCTTCTTAATGATGATCAATGGAATCGTCTCAACCTTTTCATACGTCGTAAAACGCTTATCGCACTCGTCGCACACACGGCGGCGGCGGATAGAGTTATTCTCTTCAGCCGGTCTGGAATCGATTACCCTGGTATTCTCATGGCCACAAAACGGACATTTCATATTGCTTTCCCCCTGAACATGTATTTTATGACAAAAGTATTACATAATTGTTACATATTTAGAGTATATGCGATTTTTTTCATTATGTCAACTATTTTATGGAAACCTATAACACAATTTTATAAAAACCCATGACTCCTTCTTCTGCGACCATATTCTTAAATAATAGGCAATATGGAAAGATCATCACAAACTGTTCAACCAGCTTATCGCCAACAGTCCAATCAATCCGCATACGATAATCAGCGCGCCGAAAATCCTCACGATCATCGTTCCCTTTTTAGTCTCTGTCAGGGATTTTTTTCCCACCTTCTTTGGCGCGATCAACATAACGATCCCGACGATCATTGCCACAGCCATACAGCCTTTTGTTACCAACCCATACATTCCATCCATCATTTGATCCCTCCATTTTGATCACTTCTTCTTATTCTTAATAATTTTAGTGACTGCTCAAATCAATCTTATCAGCCTATCGCCGCCAGCCGCTCCCTTGCCCTCGGATAATCGCCACATGCCGTATAATACTTCCTTGCCCGTTCATAATCCTCCAGACATTCACAGATGACGCCTGCATTATAATATGCCAGAAAGGAATTCGCTCCTTTGGTATATGCCTCTTTCGCTTTGGTGGCATTTAAAAATGCGTCCACCGCGCGGTCAAACAGGCCGTTGTTCATATAGATCAACCCCATCAAAAACCGGAAATCCGCCGTATCGCCAAATTCCTCATAGATCCCTTCCAAAGAAAGCGCCCGCTTTGTCTGCCCGGACTTTAATAACGAATATCCATAGGCCTGTACCATGTCAATGACATATTCCAGCTTTGGATTCAGATCCTGGCTAAGCGCCCTGTCAAATGCAGCAACCGCAGCAGCATAATCCTTCGCGACATAATACGATTTCCCCAGCTGATAGCAGAGATACGGATCTTCTCCTTTTGCTTCCAGTTCCCGTTCCAGCAGGGCAATATTCCGCTCCACCTTCGCCTTCAGCTCCGCCTCACTGCCACAGTAACCGTCATGCAGCACAACGACACCAGTCTGATATGCCCTGTAATCTTTGCTGCTTTCTTCTGCAGCAAAAACCTTCGGAACGATCTGTTCATGGATCCTGCCTTCATAATGATAGTATCTTCTATCATAGATCCTGCTGATATACTCGCTGATCTCCTGCTGCTCCCCGTCACGGTCCAGAAGATTGATCCTCCTGATTCTTCCCACCATGCCGGCATGTTCTTCTACCGCTTTCGTCAGAGCGTCCAGATCCATCTCCTGTACATACTCATCACTATCCAGCATCATGATCATATCATGGGAGGCTTTCGAAGCAGCATAATTCCTTGCAAGAGAAAAATCATCCTGCCACACAAAATCAAAGATCCTGTCCGTATAATCTGAAACCATCTCCTTCGTCCCATCCGTGGAACCGGTATCTACGACTACGATCTCAACATCCTGCCCCTGCAGCGCCTGCAGGCAAGATCTCAATCTTTCCCTCTCATTTTTTGTTATGATACACACAGTCAATTCCATAAACATCTGCTCCTTCAACTTTTTAACAAATCAATGATTGTCTCATAGTTCTCCGGCTCATGGGGAAAAGTACAATTGCTGCATATTTTAATTTTTTTACCGTTCTTCTCCATATACTGAGGATTTCCCGGACAGTATTCCCTGTGATATAACGGACAATAACAGAACAGACAATTTAACTCCTCCCGGTCTTTATGACACGGAAAATATTCACAGGAAGTGTTTTGAAAAAAACGATAATTATTTTGCATCGCTATACCTCTTTACTTTATTTTAGCAAAAATCACACCGGATAAGAAGAACTTTATTAAATCCCTGAATATCTGCAATCTGATCCTTCGTAAGCATTATTTTACCTCGCTATTTTGGGGTGTAATCTCATTCCATAGGGTAAATCCTAAGATCAGAACGCCGCCGATGACCTGCATGGCGGTCATGTCTTCTCCCAAAATCAAAACAGATACCAAAACAGCCACGAGGGGATCAATATAGCTCAATATAGCAGCCTTTTGTCCCGGAAGTTCTTTGAGTGAAGAAAAGTATAAACAGTAGGTCACACCGGTGTGGACAAGTCCCACAATCAGCAGACAGATCCAGCCTGTACCATCAAGATCAGAAAGCGTGACTCCGCTTGTGAATCCCACATAGGGAATCAGAACAAGAATTGCAGCAATAAACTGCAATAATGTTCTATGTATGCCTTCCACCTTTTTGATAAATTTATTGAGCAGAATAACCGTCGCATAAAGACAGGCAGCGCCAAGACCAAAAAGGATGCCCACAAAGTGGTTATTCCCGACCGACAGATCCCCAAGACCTGTAATCAATATTATGCCGAGGGTGGACATTAAAAAACAGATCCATTGTTTTGCTGACATCTTTTCCTTAAATAAAATGGGACATGCTACCGTCACAATGACCGGAGCAAAATAATAGCTAAGTGTCGCAACGGACACCGTAGTGTACCTATATGCTTCAAAAAGAAATATCCAGTTAAATCCCATAGCCACACCTGACAACAAAAGAAGCGGAATCTCTTTTTTGATTTCACGAAACGGTATTTTTTGTTTTGTGAAAAACAGAAAAACCGCGATCAGCAATGCTGCAAGAATTGCCCGGTATAACGCAAGTTCACCGGAAGATACGGAAATATTTCTTACAAACAGACCGAGAGTACCAAATACTGTCATTGAAATAATAAGCATCACTCTTGGATTCATAAAACGCCGCATCATAGTTACTCCATAAAATATAGTTGACTTTGTCCACATTATTATAATCCACATATGTAGACAACGCCAACTATTTTTTGTAAAACACATTCTTAAAATATTATATTTTTGCGTTTATGCCGTGGTGTCAAAAATAGTTCCTGCACCGATTCCCATCTGCTGCTCCAGCCATTCATCAACCATTTCACCAGCCTCATCCTTCTCCCGTGCCAGTTCTTTTTTCGCCTCTTTCTTAGCCAAAGCCTTTTTCGCCATTGCCTTCTCATTAGCTTCCTTTTCCTCCATTTTCTTGGCTGCCTGTTTTTTCTCAGACCGTTTCTTTGCTGATTTTTCTGCCGCTTTTACCGCTGCTGCCTTTCTTTCCTTCGCTGCCGATTTTGCCGGGTCAACGTGGTCATAGAGAAAGCTCATGCTGCGCACCTGTGCATGGGAGTTAGACGAAGAAACCGGATGATCCGAGGTACAGCTGCCACGGTAAGGAATTCCATCCGCACCGGCAAAGTTTTGGTTTGCCTCACACAGTGAGAAGATACTTCCCGTAAGATGGGAGGTAACATTTCTGCCGTCGCTGTACTGCAATGTATAGCCTTTCTTTCCTTGAAGTTCGCTGTCCATCAAACCATACACCTTCGCCCGGTACTCCGGATCAGACGCCATTTTCTGTAACTGGGATTGGTCTATGTAAAGATAAAATTTTCCGGGAACAACTTTGGACGGTTCAGAATCTGTCAGGGTATACTCCGGGAACCATTCTTTTATTTCATTTTTCAAATCTTCCACGCACATGGTTCCGTCGCCTTCCTGCTGTGAAATCACAGAACGATAATAAGAAACCGCCTGTTTTTTGTAATTCTGAAAACCCTGATTCATATCTTCCAGATATTTATATACTTTCTTCGGATTCCACGTCGGTTTCGCCGATGAAGTCTGCTTTCCGCCTTGTACCGCGTGGGAGCTGGATGCTGCTGATACTGTAATAGACATAGTTTGCTCCTTTCAAAATGTGGATTTTGTTTGCTTTGGCAGTTATATCGACAAAAAATAGAGAAGCAATGATATCTATTAATGGGATGATTATGCTCTGTGTATCTTTCGGCACAAATGTCCGGTTCCTTCCAAGACGGTTATATCGCATCCCCGCTCCAAAACCAATATCAATGGATACCGCTAACCCCTTCAAAACTTTTCATTCTTATACGTCAAAAAATACAAATTTTTAAAAAGTTTCCAACTTGCAAGTCGGAAACTCTTGTTTTTTTCATATTTTTGGATATAATAATATTAAGAAGTTTAGGAGGTGTATTATGGTTGATGAATAATCCGGGTTAAAATC
>DLOP01000132.1:4954-12965 GCA_002478505.1 Lachnospiraceae bacterium UBA7481 | reverse complement strand
TTTTTTGAAGAAGATTAAGTATTGTTTGACAACAATATTAAGAAAGAAGTAAACTTAAGGAAATCACTTCTGCATATACATATAAACCACCTTTGAGAAATCAGGGGGTTGCGTTTTTTAATTAATGGGTTGGAAAAATTACTTTCTTTAATTGATCCTTCGGCAAAAAACATGATATTAAATTTATCCAAATCGCAAAAAAGAATACTTTGGCAATAGATCAACCTCTTAAATATGCAAACTTTTCTGTCCTGTCTAAAGTTAAAGACTTGTTAAGAATTTCTATGCTATGATCGGAACATAGAGAAAATAGTGTGAAGAGAAGTTCACACAGGAAAAGAGGTATATACTATGTTCTGGAGGATACTGAAAAAAGACCTGAAACGCAAAAGGACCATGAACATCATTCTGCTGCTGTTTGTCATTTTATGCTCCATGTTTGCAGCGGCGGCGGTGAACAACATCATAGCCGTGACGGGCGGTATCGAGCATTATTTCGATGCGGCGGATGTTCCCGATGTCACCGTGCTGATGATGTCCAGCGGGGAAAACGATCTTGAGGAAAAGATTGGGGAGCTTACTTCCGTTAAGGAGATAAGGACCGAGCATTGGCTGTGTGTAGCCAGCTCAAAGTATTTCAGGCATAACGGAAAAAAACTTTATAATTTCACGAATGCTGCCTGGTTGCTTTCTGATAGTGAAATGGCTATCAACTATTTCGATGAGAACAATAACATCATCGAAAGCGTGGACAAGGGCTGCTTTTATGCCAACGCTCCTTTTTTACAGGACATGGATATCAAAGAGGGCGACGAGGTGGAGCTTACTGTCGGTGACAGTCATCTCACACTTAAGTTTATGGGACGGTTCAAAGGTGCGCTGTTTGGTTCGGAAAACTCGAATCCCCCGTATCTTATCATGAACTCTGCTGACTATGACTATCTTGACAAGGACGAAGCCGCTCATATCATGAATGGCGGGCAGTTTTGTGTAAATACATCAGATATTGATGAAATAAGGGAACTTGCAAAGAACTATAGCGGTGTATATGTCCACACACGGGAAGAAAGCAAGAATATTTATCTTTATGATATGCTTTCTGCGTATGTTTTAATGATGATCAGTATCGTGCTGATGTTCACAGCCTTTGTGGTGCTGCGTTTCACAATAGGCTTTACCATCAGTGAGGAATTTCGTGAGATTGGTGTAATGAAGGCGGTGGGTATCGACAACGGCAGTATAAGAAGCCTGTATATCGTCAAGTATCTTGCCATTGCCGTGGTCGGTACACTGATAGGATATTTCTGCTCTGTCCCTCTCGGGGATATGATGATGAAAACAGTATCGGAAAACATGGTTCTCGGCAGCGGGAACGGTACTTTTATGGGGATTTTAAGCTCTGCGGCAGTAGTTATCATTATCCTGCTGTTCTGCTACAACTGCACACGCAGAGTCAATAAACTCTCGCCGATCGACGCAGTAAGAAACGGTCAGACGGGCGAGCGCTTCCGAAGAAAAAGCCTTTTGCACTTAGGCCGCTCTAAGCTGCCGTCATCTGCATTTCTTTCGGTCAATGATGTGATCAGTTCGCCGAAGCAGTTTTCTATCGTGATAGTTGTGTTCACGCTCTGTATCCTGCTGATGACGATGATGTCAAATTTTGCATTGACATTCAAAAGTGAAAAGATATTGCGCTTCTTCGATGTGCCCTCAAGTGAAGCGCATATCGTGGATACCGAAATATTTGCAGAGGTCTTTGCAGATCAGAGTACGTATCAGCAGATCATCGCAGATATCGAAAAGCTTCTTGCCGATAATGGAATGCCCGGCAAATGCACAATGACGATATTTGCGCAGCTTGAAACATCACACGAAGACAAAACGGAAACGGTTAATTTCCGCGTCATGAAAGGGGAAACAAATGACACGTTCTATGTAGACGAAGGCAGCGCGCCACAGAAGACGGACGAGATCGCCGTAACGGCAGGCACTCTCGATAACCTGGACGCAGAGATTGGCGACAGGGTAACGGCAGTAATAAATGAGAAAGAGTATGAGTTTATGATCACGGGAACATTTTCTTCGTTCGTCAACGCCGCTAACGCCGCTTTTCTATATAAAGATTTTGACCTCGGACATCAGGAGGCAAATAATGTGATGGGCGTGCAGATACACTTTGACGGCAGTCCCGACAAGGAGCAGATAAACCAAAACATTGAAGAGCTTAAAGACCTGCTTGACACCGACAAGGTATATACAACCTCGGACTATATCAATAACTTTACGGGAATGTCCGATACGCTGAATGCAATCAAACAGATGATGATGATCATTACTGTGATTGTAACGGCATTGATCGTCATACTCATGGAGCGTTCATTCATCTCTAAGGAAAAAAGCGAGATTGCACTAATGAAGGCGGTGGGCATCGGGAACGGCAGTATCATCCTGCAACATTCGCTCAGATTTGTGATCGTATCGGTCATTGCCTGCATCGTTTCGACCGCGGTGGTTATGCCGATCAGCAACGTAATGATGAATTGGGTAGGTAATATGGTCGGCGATGTATCAGGTCTGAAATGCGATTTTGACCCGCTGGAAATATTTGTGATCTGCCCGGCAATTCTCATCGGTGTGACCGTCATCGGCTCATTCCTGACAGCGCTTTACACAAAAACAATCAAGGCTTCCGATACGGCAAGCATAGAATAAATAAAATAAGGAGGACAATATAATGAATCATACAGTTTTACAGACAAAGGGACTTTGCAAGACATATATCGTGAATAAACATCAGAACAATGTGTTGAAAAACGTCGATCTAACGATCAGTGAGGGTGAAATGGTGGCGGTTATGGGACCCTCCGGCTCAGGCAAAAGCACGCTGCTCTACTGCGTTTCAGGAATGGACAGAGTGACTGCGGGCGAGGTGTTCTTTAACGGTAAGGAAACGGTAAAACTTGGTGATAAGGAGCTTGCAAGGCTCAGGCTTGACGAAATGGGTTTTATTTTTCAGCAGATGTACATGATGAAAAATCTTTCGATACTTGATAATATCATTTTCCCTGCGGTAAAATCAAAAAAGAATACAGAGAGCCGCAGGCAGACCGAGGAGCGTGGAAGAGCGCTCATGCACAGGCTCGGCATTGACGATGTATGCGGCAACGATATTAACGAGGTGTCAGGCGGACAGCTTCAGAGGGCCTGCATCTGCCGCAGTATGATAAACAATCCCAAGATGATCTTTGCTGATGAGCCCACAGGCGCTCTCAACCGTGCAAGCTCTGATGAGGTCATGAACGAGCTGCTATCCTTAAACCGTGACGGTACGACGATCATGTGCGTGACCCATGACCCGAAAGTTGCCGCTAAGTGCAGCAGGGTGCTTTACCTTGTGGACGGTGGGATCGTCGGTGAAAAGGAAATGGGACATTTTGACGGCGGTGACAGGGAGCTTCGTGATCGGGAAAGAGAACTGAACAACTGGCTTATGGAACAGGGGTGGTGACATTACTAAGGCAAGCAAAAACATCGACATTTAACAGCCATAGTAATACTTGCAATAACTCTGTTGATATGCTACAACACTTGTAGGTGGTGATCTTATGACTGATATTCTGATAGTAGAAGACGATAAGGAACTGGCCGACTTGCTGACTGATTTCCTGCGTGACGAGGGCTATATTGTGTCAAGCGTGGACAGCGGAGAGCGTGCCATACAGCTTTTTGAACGGTATGGCGCAAGGCTTGTGGTGCTTGACATCAATCTCCCCGATGTGAATGGCTTTGCGGTCTGTTCCAAACTCCGGGAAAATGCGGATACCCCTATACTGATCGTAAGTTCAAGGACGGGCAAGGAGGATAAGCTAAACGGCTTTGACCTCGGTGCTGATGATTATATTGAAAAGCCCTATGACATTGATATTCTTATCGCTAAGATCAAGGGGATATTCAAACGGCGGTATCAGCGTGATACATTGTCGGCGGACGGTGTGACACTCAATCTCGTAGATAAAACAGCGGTCATCGACGGAAAGCCCGTGGAACTGCCTGCAATGGAATTTGACCTGTTGGCGCTTCTGATCGAGAATCAGGGCAAAACTTTGAAAAAAGAGTATCTGTTCAGCACTGTCTGGGGCAGCGACAGTGATTCGGAGCTGCAAACGCTCCATGTGCATATCAACCGCCTTCGCCAGAAGCTGGGTGATGATCCTAAGAATGCAAAGCGTTTGCTTACTGTCTGGGGTGTGGGGTATAAGTTTGTATGAAGACTTTCAGAAGACTGTGTATTGTAGTGATAACGGTATTTCTTATGCTGACGGCGGGATTGAATCTGTTTCTTGTGGGAGTGAAAGACAGAAATGAAGGCATTTATCGTGTGGAAGCCAAGCGGCTTGCAGATGAGCTGGCGGAAACAGGCAATTATGACCTTGAAAAATATCCCCATATTACGGGGGTGTCGGGGGCTGATGACGGCGAACTGTTCACCTCCGATGAGCATTATCTGATCATAGAAGCCGGCGGTATGCTATATCGTGTGGAGTATACTGTCGGAAACGGACAGCACAGCTTTGCGGCAATAAACTGTGTATTTGGTGCGCTGTTCCTGTTGATGATTGGTCTTTTGTATTATATTCGGGGGCATATCATCATGCCGTTCGGCAGGTTGAACAATGTTCCGCAGGAGCTTGCAAGGGGCAATCTTGCTGTCCCGATACCAGAAGAAAAAAGCCGTTTCTTCAGTAAATTCACATGGGGCGTGAATCTCCTGCGTGAGAGTATCGAAGACAGCCGCAAAAAAGAAATCACGATGCAGAGGGACAAAAAACTCTTGCTGCTCTCCCTTTCCCACGACATCAAAACGCCTTTGTCGGCGATCAAGCTGAATGCAAAGGCACTTGCCAAAGGATTATATAAGGACGAGGAAAAACGACGTGCTGCCGCTGAGAGCATTAATACCCGTGCAGATGAGATCGAGCGTTTTGTCAGCGAGATTACCAAGGCGGCAAGCGAGGACTTTATGAGTTTTGAGGTCACACAGGGAGAGGCTTTCTTAAGCGCTATCATCAAAAGAATAGATGCGAGATATGCTCCCCAGCTTGCCATGTCGGGAAGGTCGCTTGTGATTCAGAAATATGATGACTGTATCCTTTCCTGCGACCCCGACCGCCTTGCAGAGTGCCTGCAAAATCTGATGGAAAATGCAATCAAATACGGTGACGGCAGACGAATTGAGCTCAGCTTTGATCAAATGGACGGCTGTCAGCTTATCACGGTATCAAATACAGGTTGTACGCTTGAGGCGAAAGAACTGCCGCAGATATTCGAGAGCTTTCATCGTGGAAATAATGCGGATAAGGTGCAGGGCAACGGGCTTGGGCTTTTCATATGCCGCAGGCTGATGGGGCTCATGAATGGAGAGGTATATGCTGATATTCGTGATGAATGTTTCTATATAACGCTTGTTGTTAAAATGGCATAAATTGACGGCTGCATACTTAACACCCTTATTTTTGGGCGTAATTTATAAATTCAGACTCTTTATCATATTCTGCCAGTTCATTCGCAGAAATATCTCCAATACCGTCATATCTGTAATAGCGGCCATGATCTGCCCGAAATTCAAGAACACAGTAATCTTCATCATCCACTCCATTGGGATAGTATTTCTCATCGCCCTCATTCCATAACAGAGCTTTATGTTCGTGATCAAAGTGCACAATTACTGTTCCGGTAAAGCACACGCCCTGAAAAGTCTGGCAATTATCAAAATAAAGGCAGGCCCTATTATTTTTCAATAATGCCTGAACATGTTGAGAGGATGTATTTGTTGAAATCAAATGGTTTCCCAATCCTTTGTGCCAAGTGCTAAATACTCTTCTTATACTTGGATTCCCATCTTCGTCCAAAAAACCGATACTGGCAAACCCAGATTCTTTTACTAAGTTATCAATTTCCTTCAGTGTCATATTTTTCTTTCCTCCTCTTCAAGATTTTTCAATATTTTCTCCAGTTCTGCATCCAGTCTCAAAATCTCCTCATCAGTAAGACCTTTATAAAACAAGCGGCTCATTTCGTCGGAGACTTCTTTGTATTTACTTTCCAACTTGCGGGCATTATCCGTAAGACAAATACGGATTTGCCGACGGTCTTTGGGATCGTAACATCTTGTAATATGCCCCAGACTTTCCATTCGATCAAGCATACTGGTCAATGTTGTCTTTGCCAGTCCTGTTCTTCTGGCAAGTTCCACGATGGGTAGATTATCCTCCTGCCATAAAACATAGAGAATACGCCCTTGAGCGCCGTTAAATTCGTCAATCCCTGCTTCAGTCAGCAATCTGCCAAAGACACGTCCCTGAATCTGCTTAATCTGTGAAATTAAAAAACCGCCTCTTGTCTCAATCATTATTTTACTCCCATATAGGATAGTACTATATAGTATTATTCGTGTCAATACTTTTTTATTGAACATGATAAATGTATATATGCAAGACAAGAGAAAACTATTTATAGATTGGACTGGCAGTCCTATTTACGGTAATAAGACCTGTAATCAAATTTATGTCATGGCAGAAGAGAAAGCAAACAATTTTTATATTGGTAATTGGGGAATGTAGGTGGTATAATCTAATTTACAATCGGGATTTGACAGGAGAATAGGCATGGAAAATCTAATAGAACAAATAAACAATATAGCAAATATGGATGATTTCTTAACATTTGTTGTTCAGTTAGCTATGGATGCAAAAGAACATCCCGAAGAATGGGAGAACAAAACTATTACTGATTATTTAGGACAGATGGCAAGCTGGGTAGATGACTATGCTATGTTTGATAATACGATTGACTGGGAAAAAATAGATTATAAATCATTTGCAAAAATATTGTATATGGGAAAAATTTATGAATAGGCAACTTCCGGTTTGTGAAATAGTTCATGGGAACACCTTTCCGAAAAGAAGGGAATTATGTGTGATAGGAACAAACTGGCAGTTATATGATATGATTAGTCAGAATGAAGGAGAAATCTGTGGAATATTGTGAGGTCTGTGAGAGAATTGATTGGATCAAGAAAGGAAAGAATCCGTATTTTGTCAAAGAGTTGAATACGGGATATGTTGTCATTGGGGATCATCAACGGATTAAAGGATATTCTTTGTTCCTGTGCAAAGAGCATGCAACGGAATTGCATTTTCTGGAACCGAATTTCAGGGATGAATTTCTTCATGAAATGGCAATCGTGGCGGAGGCAGTTTACAATGCATTTAAGCCGGATAAGCTGAATTATGAGCTTTTAGGTGCAGGCAACGGCGTTCATATGCATTGGCATATTTTTCCCAGAAGAAAAGGAGACACTGAAACGGGAGGGCCTGTCTGGAAATTAGGGTCCGAATTGGTAGCGGATGAATTTTTACCGACGCCGGAGGAATTAGAGGACTTAAAAAACCGACTGCGTATAGAATTGGATAAGTTATTGAAAAAGGAAAATAAGCAGAAAATCAATCCGGTGGAAATTACGGATGAAAGCGTCTTGAAGCTTTTTTCTGAGCATGATGATCATATGATTGATTTTCTGGGCGATGATAAATCGTGTTACACCAGATATCATGAGAATGAAAATATAGAAAAAGTATGGGTGGCATCTTCCGGTAACCTTCCTATAGGCTGCATAGCGTATAGAAAAAAAGCAGATGGAGTAGGTGAGATTAAGCGACTGTATATAAAAGAAGAATATCGAGGCAAGGGAATCTCAAAAGAGCTGCTGAAAACGGTAGAAAGCTATGCCAAAGAGCAGGGTTGTCATACTCTGTTTTTAGATACGAGGATAACACTTGAGCCTGCCGTTTCCCTATATCGTTCCTTTGGATTTAACATAGTTTTTCAACAAGGACTTTATATTCAGATGGAAAAAGAAGTATAAAGGAACATAGATTGATTATATACTAAATATTGGAGGCGCGTTCAGATGTATCAGCCAATTGATCAGGTCAAAACCGGTATAAAACTG
>DLOP01000132.1:4746-4892 GCA_002478505.1 Lachnospiraceae bacterium UBA7481 | reverse complement strand
CACAATCAATATACAGATGGTATAAGGGAAAGATTTTGCCATCGGTAGAACATTTATGTGCGTTAAGTAAATTATTGAATGTTCATATGGAAGATTTGTTGGTTCTGCAAGGACAGAATGTGGAAGACCTGTTCGTTTTGCAAAGA
>DLOP01000132.1:4514-4682 GCA_002478505.1 Lachnospiraceae bacterium UBA7481 | reverse complement strand
ATGGAGTTGCTTAGAACGATTGGACTATCCGTCCAATGACAAATGGAATATTATAAATTATCCTCTTATTATAGCCATGAAATAGGTTAAAATGAGAGGATTTTTTATGCAATGCAATATAGAGAAAGAAATTGCTTTATTATATTTCATTAAAATTGTATGGAGGAA
>DLOP01000132.1:802-4398 GCA_002478505.1 Lachnospiraceae bacterium UBA7481 | reverse complement strand
AAAAGATATATAGAACATACTTTTAGCAGATTATATGAAGAAACTAAAGTAGTAGAGAGAACAGCTTATGCAATTTTTAACACAGGATTATTTGATGAATATTTTAAGCCAATATGCGCATACTTCGTAAAAAACGCAGTTCCCAATCGACAACAGTGGTATTTAGATGGGTTTTATACAGAATATCAATTGGCAACAATGGGTGTCATGGATAATCCGGAAAGAGCTAATTATTTTGATGATCCTGCTGAACTGGNNATTCTGCTGAACTGGTATTTGATACACATTTGGATATAGTTCCCCAATATGATCATATATTTGGTGATAGAGAAAATATTGAGAGGCTGCCTTTGGGGATCAGGAATAGTGCTATGCGGGTACAATTGTTCAACGGAGCTATTGATACCGTAAAGAGGATGTTGGAGGCAAATTATAAAACAGCTATTCCACAATTTTATAAAGGTAAAATGCAATTATTGGTTCCAATATGTTTGCAAGCGCCAAATGTTCCTGATTTAGCATTAACTTGTATGAAAACAGATGATAAAAGTAAATATTTAGCGTCTACATGTTTGACATTGGAAATGGCATATAATAATGCCAGATTAATAGCAAAGCCGGAAAGTAATTGGCTTCAAGCGTAAAAAATGTTGACAATTTACTTTTCCGATGATATTATTTTATATGCAGTTGAGTATGACCCCTTCTGCAATTTGTTTAAGCATGTATTATGTTGGCATGCATTATACTTTTTTTATAATATGTTTCCAAATGGGAGTTTAACCTTATGTTAAGCTCCCATTTTTATCAGGTGTTATAAATGTTTATCGGGATTTCTGCCTTGCCCAAATATTCTGCCTGACATATATATCGTGACACGATTGGACTATCTGTCCAATGACAAATTGAATATTGAAGATTATCCTCTTATTATAACCATGAAATAGGTTAAAATGGGAGGATTTTTTATGTAAAGCAATATATTAAAAGAAATAGATGAAATAAATGACTTATGGCGATTAAATACGGACTTTGCAAAGCACCTTGATAATTGAATAAAGACTTTACACCTTTTAATAAATCTTATATTAATCAAAAAGGCGGTGAGAGGATGGCAGACAATATGACAGATAAACAGTTAAGATATATAAACAGATTAACAGTTTTCGTCAGAAAGTTATTAAAACTTATACCTCAAGAAAAAAGGGAAGAATTAGAAAATGAATTTGATAACATTCTTTTAGAGGTTGCAGAACCAAACGAAAGAGATAATTAAATAGAAACTAATAAATATAACGGTGTAAGGTCTTTAGTGAATTATCAAGACTTTACACCTTTTAAGTTAGAAAGGTAAAAATACATGGCAATATATACTAATATCGTAAGTATCGTACAGACATTAGGAAAAAGGAGTCAAAATATGCTGTTTTTAGTTGACTATGAGAATGTTGGAAACACGGGTATGAAAGGCTGCCATTACTTGAATAAGACAGATTCCGTGATTATTTTTTACAGTGAGGCAAAAAAGAATATGGAGCGTAGATTTTTAGAGAACATTACAAAATCAGGGTGTGCGGGATTATTGGGAGAAAAAGGCAGTACTGCTTTTTAAAATATTTAGTTATAACATAGGTATTGTAATCCTACAGTTAATTTATAGAAGTATATAATTAATTTTGAAGAGAAAACTTTTGAGATTGATTTTCTTGCAAGACAGGTATATAATACAATTAAACTTTAAAAAATTACATTTTGTAATATTTTCGAGAAAAAGACATATAATATTATAAAAAGAGGTATAGAGAATGGAAAATCTAATTTATTTATTAAATATGTCAGTTTCAGGTATTAAGAGTATTAAAAAAGAAGTTCGCCTTGATTTCTACAAAAAAACAATTGATAAGAATTTCAATCCCGAAAAGTTTAGGGTCAAAGCAATATACGGAGAGAATGGGTCTGGTAAATCTGCGATCATAACTGCAGTAAAGATTTTTCAAGATTTAATTTGTAATGATAATTATATCAATGAATCGAAAACACAAATTTTTTTGGATGAAATAATCAATAAGTCGACCCGGAAATTATGTTTTGCTTGTGAGTTTCTTGTAAATTTAAATGCTTCAAAAATAGTTTATCATTATTCAGTTGAAATAGGTAGGAATGAAAAAGGATTATATGAAATTCAATCAGAGATTTTGAAAAATAAAAATGGGAATTATGCTAATAACAAATATAATTTGATTTTTGAATGCAGAAATGGAGAATTGTTGTATGTCAATTCAAGTGATGAACAAAGGATAATATTAGAAAAAAGATCATTGAATCTTTTGACGTCACATTCCTTTATAAATATCTATGCAACAAATTTGGAAAGGGATAGTGATACTTCAAAAGAGGAAGCGGCAGATAGGGGATTATACATTCATATATTATTGTGTTTAATATTGACTATGGTAATAAAGGTATATCTTGCAGAAGAAGACCAACATGAGTTGTATTTTTTGCGTAAAAGAATAAAAGAAAGTCGATTGGACAACCCAGCCTTGCAAGAGGGATTATATGAATATGGCGAGTTGGCAAATGTATTGTCTAGTGTTAATGATAAAATAGTAGATAAACAACATTTCGAGATGTACAAGAGGAAAGTAGAACAATTAACCCAGTTTATTAGGATTTTTAAGCCAGATTTAATGTCAATAGAAATTGATAAAAAAGAAAATGGCGAACAATATGAATGCGATTTAAGCTTGAATTATGGTGATTATCGTATAAACAAAGAGTTTGAAAGTACTGGAATAAAGAAGTTGATTAGATTGTTTGATTGCTTTGTGGCTGCAAGCACAGCCGGAATAGTATTTGTTGACGAAATGGATTCAAATTTAAATGATGTATATTTGTGTAAACTAATTGAATATTTTATGTATTATGGTAAAGGTCAATTGTGTTTTACTACGCATAATTTAGACCCCATGACGGTATTGAAAGAGAATAGAAATTCTATTGACTTCTTATCTAGTGATAATCATTTGGTTCCATGGGCATCAAGAGGGAATGCGTCACCGGAAAATTGTTATAAAAATGGGATGATAGAGGATTCACCTTTTAATATTGATGCTACAGATTTTATTGGGATTTTTGGGGAGTAGTAAATATGGCAATTCAAATGATACTTTGTGTAGAAACAAAAAAGTCGGCGGATACCGATAGTATTTATATATTAGATACAATAAATCGGTGGTATAAGGTAGACAATAAAATCAAGATTAGCAAAATAAATATGAATTCAAAATCAAGGTACAATTCGAAGAATGTTGAGCGAGAAATAGCGCAAAAGAAAAAAGCGTTTGTCATTGGAGATACAAGAGTAATATATTTCATAGATACAGACTAGTATGAGAAAAATCCAGATCATGCGAGAGAATTAAATGAAATTAGTTGCTATTGTGAAGATAATGATTTTGATTTAGTATGGTTTTGTCACGATGTAGAAGAAGTATTTTGGGGACATAAAATTCCTGATTCTCAAAAGGTGCAAGAGGCTACTGCATTTAGGAAAAAGAGAAAAATTGAAGAATTCGAATTGTACCTTGATTTTG
>DLOP01000132.1:0-702 GCA_002478505.1 Lachnospiraceae bacterium UBA7481 | reverse complement strand
TAATTTTCCGGGAAAGCTCTATCACAAAAGTTCGAATTCTGTTGTTTTCCATCAAAAGGAAATTTGTAAATTCGAGGCACCATTCGATATCAAATTCAGAGATTTGATGATCGAAACTGTGAAAACGCTGATGAATGTGGGATTCCGTATCGTATACGGCTTTACCGAAAGCGATGAGATATTGCTTCTGTTTCATCCTGAAGATCATACATTTGGCAGGAAGGTTCGCAAGATCAATACGACTCTGGCAGGAGAAGCGAGCGCAGCGTTTTCGCTGGCGTTAGGGAAAGTAGCAACATTTGACTGTCGCGTGGTTCCGCTGCCCAATAAGGAAAGGGTCGCGGACTACTTTGTGTGGCGGCAGGAGGACGCACATCGGAATTCTTTAAATTCACACTGTTATTGGGCTCTCCGTAAAGAGGGGGCAAGCCAGAATGATGCTACAATGGAATTAGAAGGGAAGATTATTTGTCCGTTCGAAAAGTANNAGCGTGGCGTATAAGAATGAACTGCTGTTCCAGAAAGGGATCAATTATAACGAGCTTCCGTCATGGCAGAAGAGAGGGCTTGGCGTTTATTTTGCGGATGCTCAGAAAGAGGGCTTCAATCCGGTGAAAAATGAAAAGGTTATAACACAGAGAAGGGAGCTGTTCGTGGATTATGAGATTCCGCTGGGTGAAGATTATAGGGAATTTGTATTGA
>DLOP01000012.1:2248-11380 GCA_002478505.1 Lachnospiraceae bacterium UBA7481 | reverse complement strand
GGCGCGCTGCGCAGATACGGGGAAGAACTTGCGGAGAGCATTGCCCATCTGGAAGAAAAGATTTATGCGGCGGTAGGGCATGAATTTAATATTAATTCACCGAAGCAGCTTGGGGAAATTTTATTTGGCGAGATGGGGCTGCCGGGCGGTAAGAAGACAAAAACCGGGTATTCCACTTCGGCGGATGTATTGGAGAAACTTGCGCCGGAGCAGCCGGTGATCAGGGATATTCTGGAATACCGCACCCTTGCAAAGTTGAAATCGACTTATGCGGATGGACTTTCCGCCTTTATAAAGGAAGATGACCGGATCCATACGAATTTTAACCAGACGATTACTGCAACCGGAAGGATCAGCTCTACGGAGCCTAATCTGCAGAATATCCCCATGCGTATGGAGATCGGCAGGAAGATCAGGAAGGTGTTTATTCCGAAAGAGGGATGTGTATTTGTGGATGCTGATTATTCGCAGATTGAGCTTCGTATCCTTGCGTCTCTGGCGGGGGATGAAGAACTGATTGCAGCATATCGGGAAAATCAGGATATCCATAGGAGTACGGCGTCTAAGGTATTTCATGTGCCGTTTGATGAAGTGACGGATTTGCAGCGGCGCAATGCGAAAGCGGTCAACTTTGGGATTGTTTATGGTATCAGTTCCTTCGGACTTAGTCAGGATCTTTCCATTTCCAAAAAGGAAGCGCAGCAATATATAGAAGATTATTTTGCCATGTATCCTGCTGTCCATGAATATCTGGAATCAGTTAAGGAATATGCCAAAAAGTCCGGTTATTCCGTAACAGCCTTCGGCAGGAGACGGCCGATACCGGAACTAAAAAACAGCAATTTTATGCAAAGATCCTTTGGGGAACGGGTGGCAATGAATGCGCCGATCCAGGGGACTGCGGCAGATGTAATCAAGATGGCGATGATCAGGGTGTACGACAGGCTTTTGAATGAAGGACTGGAAGCGCGTATGATATTGCAGATCCATGACGAGCTTTTGATCGAGGCGCCGGAGCGGGAAAAGGAGAAAGTGATGGCGATTCTGGAAGAAGAAATGCCGGGCGCAGCGGATTTTCCGGTAAAACTGGAAGCGGAAGCACACTGGGGAATGGACTGGTACGAAGCAAAATAGTGTGAAAGGCACTGCTAATTTAAGTTGCAGCAAAGCTGTGACATGGAGGAGAAATATGAAATCGATAGGCATTACCGGCGGGGTAGGCTCAGGAAAGACAGAGGTGCTTACCTTCATCACGGCACATTATGATGCAAGGGTTATCGTGGCGGATATTGCTGCGAAGGAACTGGAACAGCCGGGGCAGCCATGTTATCGTAAACTGGTGGAAGCATTGGGAGATGGGATTCTGGATGCGGAAGGGTTGATAGACGCGAAGACGTTGTCCGGACTGATCTTTTCAGATGCAAAGGCGCTGGCGCAGGTCAATGCGATTGTTCATCCGGCGGTGAAGCATTATATACTGGAAGCAATGGAGGAAGAACGAAACAAGGGTACGAAATATTTTGTGGTAGAAGCTGCCCTGTTGATTGAAGAAGATTATCAGGACATTTTGGATGAAATGTGGTATATTTATGTAAGCGAGCCGGTGAGGAGAAAACGCCTGAAGGAAAGCAGGGGATATTCGGATCAGAAGATTGACAGTATCATGGCGGCGCAGAAGACGGATGCAGAGTTTCGTTCGGTCTGTGATCATGTCATAGATAATAATGATTCTATCGAGGAAATGCAGAAGCAGGTGGGGGCATTACTGACAGAAGATGCCTGAGAGAGTTTTTCTATGAGGTTTACATAACCTGCAGTTTGCTCATGTATATTCCCAAAATGATTGCATTTATGCTGTTTTTGGAACATACATGAGCAAACAAAGAGTTATGTAAATCGGACAAAATGGCTTTAAAATATCTGCTTCAAAATTACCTAAAATGATCTATAGAATATTTTAAAATAATAAGAAAGCATGAGAGTTGAAAAATGGGCAATGAAATGAAACCGCAGGGACAGCTGGTATTTGGACTGGATATCGGGACAAGGAGTATCGTGGGCACCGTTGGTTACCGGGAAGGGGACCGCTTTATCGTTGTGGCGCAGGTGATCAAAGAACATGAAACACGTGCGATGCTGGATGGTCAGATTCATGATATCGGACAGGTTGGTAATACAATTACGCAGGTGAAGCGCGCTCTGGAGAAGAAGCTTTCCGTAAAGCTGACGGACGTCTGTATTGCTGCCGCAGGCCGCGTGCTGCTTACTTTTGAGACCAGCGTTACATGGGAGTTTGAAAAGGAAAGGGTAGTTACGCCGGAGGAGATCGTGGGGCTGACTTCACTTGGAATTGAAAAGGCATATGAGAAGCTGCAGGAAACGAATGATTCTGATATGAAATTTTACTGTGTGGGCAATTCCGTCATCCGGTATTATCTGAACGGCTATCCGATCAGCAATCTGGAAAATCATAAAGCTAAAAATATCGGGGCGGATATCATTGCTACGTTTCTGCCGGATGATGTGGTAGACGGACTTTACCGTGCAGTTGAGCTTGCGGGATTAAATGTTGTAAATATGACATTGGAGCCGATCGCCGCTATGACGGTGGCGATTCCGCAGATGTACCGTATGCTGAATATTGCATTGGTAGATGTGGGCGCCGGCACTTCGGATATCTGTATCACAAAGGATGGGTGTATCGTGGCATACGGTATGATCCCCTGTGCGGGCGACAAACTGACGGAAGTGGTTGCAAATGAGTGTCTGGTAGATTTTGAAACGGCAGAGAAGATCAAGCGGGGCAGCGGAACAGAGGTAAAGTATAAGGATATTATGGGACTGCAGCAGTCCATTACCAAGCAGCGCGTCCTGAAGATGCTGTCAGGGCAGATCGATCAGATGGCGAAGCTGGTATCGGATAAGATCAAGGAATTAAACGGCGGCAAGCCGGTCAGCGCAGTCTTTATTGTAGGCGGAGGCGGCAAGATCACCGGTTATCCGGAAAAGCTGGCAGAGCATCTTGGTATCCAGAAAGAGAGGGTGGCGCTTCGGGGAGAAGAAGTGATGCAGACCATTACATTCCAGGAGAAAACGAAGAAGGATTCCCTGTTGGTAACGCCGATCGGCATCTGCCTGAATTATTATGACCAGAATAACAATTTTATCTATGTGACGTTTAATGAGGAACATATCAAGCTTTATGATAACAGCAATCTTGCTATTGTGGACGCAGCGATGCAGGCGGATTTCCCAAATGATAAGCTTTTCCCGAAGCGGGGAAGCGAGATTGCCTATACGGTGAATGGAAAGAAGAAGATCTGCCGCGGGGAATTCGGCGAGGCTGCAAAAATATTGTTGAATGGTGAGGCTGCGGATCTGTATAGCCCGATCCATGCCAATGACGTTATCGCAGTTGACGAGTCCACTGCCGGCGCGCCTGCAGCGATATCCTTGGGGCAGCTGCAGGAGTTTAAATCAAAGCTTGACATTATGGTAAATGGAAACAAAGTGACGCTTCCGAAATATGCTTCAGTCAACGGCAGACTGGAGAATGAGTATTATGATATTCAGAATGGCGATAAGATAGAAATGCTGGATTATTATACGGTTGCGCAGATCAGAGAATTTATGGACGTTACGCTGGATATGAATATGGCGGTCTATGTCAATAACGAGCCGGCGGAAGATGATACAAAGGTTTATGAGAATTTCAGCATACGTATGGCGATTGAGACCGGCATGAAAAAGGATGAGCCAGATGATGAGTATTCCCAGGAGAATGGAGAGGATGAGGAGTATTCCGGGGACAATGGTGATGAGGAACAGTCCCGGCAGGACAGCATTGCGGTGAGCCAGCCGGAAAGATCGATCCATGTGCTTGTCAATTCCAAACCGATCCGGCTGCAGGGCAAGGCGTCATATGTATTTGTGGATATCTTCGATTACATAGATTTTGATTTGACCACGGTACAGGGACAAACTCTGATTACCAACGTCAACGGTAAAAAGGCGGAGTATATGGAGCCGCTGTATGATGGGGCGGTTATTGAAGTGTACTGGGAAGAATGAATTTTAATATGGAGAAGTTTGGAGCGAGGTATAGGATGTCATGCGTATGAAAAGTTTGGCTAGTGGGAGCAGCGGCAATGCGATCTATGTCGGTTCGGAAACGACGCATCTGCTGGTGGACGCGGGAATCAGTGGAAAAAGGATTGAGGAAGGACTGGAACAGTTGGGGCTTACCTGTAAAGATCTGGATGCTATTCTGGTTACCCATGAACACAGTGACCATATCGGGGGATTGGGTGTACTCAGCAGGCGGTATGATATTCCGATCTATACCACCAGAGGGACGATGGACGGTATCTACGAAGGACGTAACCGTAAGGTGGTAGGGGAGATCGATGAATCTCTGTTTCAACTTATACAGCCGGATGAGCGTTTTATCATAAAAGATATTTCCATTCAGCCGATCAAGATTTCCCATGATGCCAAAGAGCCGGTGGCTTTTAAGTTTATGTATGGCAGCCAGAAGACGGCGGTTATGACGGATCTGGGCGTGTATGATGATTATATCCTTGGCAGTCTGCAGGGGCTGGACGCTGTATTTCTGGAAGCCAATCATGATGTCAGGATGCTGCAGCTGGGAAGATATCCTTATCCCTTAAAACAGCGTATTTTGGGGAAGCGGGGACATCTGTCCAATGAAGCTTCGGGAAGGCTTCTTTCTCAGATCCTCCACGACCATATGAAGTGTGTCGTATTAAGTCATTTAAGTCAGGAGAATAATCTGCCGGAGCTTGCATATGAGGCGGTACGGCTGGAGATTACAGCATCGGATACGCCGTATAAAGGGGATGACTTTGAAATTATGGTGGCTGACCGCTATCAGCCCTCCTGTCTGATCAGGATCTGACTGAATATTTATGGAAAACGAATTATTGGATTGTAAAAATGATAGATTTGTTTTATGATATAAAAGAATTATCTGCAGAAGTGAGGTTTAGCTGCGCAGAACAGGAGAGAAAGGTTGGGAGTCAGAATGGGTGATATGAACGGACAAACTGAAACGAACGGAATACATATTAGAAGAAAAGAAAAGCTGCCCTTTTTTCGTTCGATGCTTGGACAGATTTCCGTAACGATCGTGCTGGTGGTAATTATTACTGCAATAGTTAATCTTTTGGTCATTATTCCCAATGTGGAGAGAATCATTAAAGAACAGACACAGAATTATATCTTTGATATGACGGAATCCTATGGCTTGAAAATGACGGAAA
This sequence comes from Lachnospiraceae bacterium UBA7481, assembly GCA_002478505.1. Taxonomy (GTDB): domain Bacteria; phylum Bacillota; class Clostridia; order Lachnospirales; family Lachnospiraceae; genus NK4A136. The sequence goes on along the minus strand of DLOP01000012.1, from coordinate 6,098 downwards.
CATATGCGATGCTGGGTGAGGAGGCTTTTGAGTATGATAATATGTCGGCATTGCTTGCCGATGCCGGGTTAAGGGGCGTGGATTCCAGTTATGTCTATGTTGTGGAAGCGGATGGTACGATGCTTTTTCATCCTACAAAAGAAAAAGTGGGCCAGCCGGTAGAGAATGAGGTAGTCAAGGGTGTGGTTGAACAGCTTTCTCAGGGGAAGATTCCTTCAGCAGAAGTTGTGGAATATCTGTTTAAGGGTGTTACCAAATATGCCGGATATTATGTCCATCCGTCAGGAAAATTTATTCTGGTATTGACGGCGGATGAGGATGAGATGTTTGCACCGATTGATGCAATGACAATACAGGCGATCATCGGATCGTTGATTGCACTGGTGATCTGTTCTACAGTCGGTATTATGATTCCTTGGAAGATTGTGAAGTCCATTGAAAAAACAACAGCAGTTGTAAATCAGATTGCCGATATGGATTTCCGGGAGACACCGGAGGAGGCAAAGCTGATTTTGCGTAAGGATGAATCCGGTGAGATAAGCCGTGCGATCAGAGATCTGCGCGGAAAGCTGGTGGAGGTAGTCGGTAATTTTCAAAATCAGACACAGCAGCTGTACCTTGCCGCTGAGGAATTGAGTAAAAACGCATCGGAGACGGTGAAGACTGTTGGACAGGTTGAACGTGCAGTCCAGGATATTGCTGCCGGCGCCTCAAATCAGGCAGATGAGACACAGCAGGCTACGGAGCATGTCATTATCATGGGCGAGATGGTGGAGAACACTACGCAGGAAGTCAATACACTCTATGGAACGATGGAAGAAATGGGTAAGGCGGGTGAGACAGCCGCGGATAAACTTCATCAGTTAGAAGAGATTAATACGAGAGCAAAAGCTTCACTGGATGATATTTATGAGCAGACCAATACCACCAATCATTCAGCACTGAAGATTCAGGAAGTAATTGGAATTATCACAGAGATTGCAGAGGAGACCAATCTGCTTTCCCTGAATGCCTCCATAGAGGCTGCCCGTGCGGGAGAACAGGGACGCGGATTTGCCGTTGTGGCATCACAGATCCAGAAGCTGGCGGAGCAGTCCAATGAGTCTGCAAGGAAGATTGAGGAGATCGTTACTTATTTGATCAGTGATTCCAAACAGGCTGTAGAGACGATGGATGAAGTAAAAGGCATCATGGATGAGCAGATTAATTTTGTGACCGAGACAGCGGATATCTTTAGAAATCTGCAGGGTGAGATCGGCAACTCTATCAATAAGATTGATCAGATTTCTACCAGAACGGCACATCTTGACAAAGAAAGAACAGGTGTAGTAGATGTGGTACAGAATCTGACAGCCATCGCTGAGGAAAATGCGGCGAGTACGGAAGAAACGTCAGCTTCCGTGGTGGCAGTAGGGGATATCATGACACAGGTATCAAAGAACGCATATACCTTAAAGGAAATTGCAGACAATCTGGAAGCTGCTATGCAGAAGTTTGTTATCTAAGCTTGTTATTTACAGCCAGAGAAACTGTCTGCGGGATCGTATAAAGTCAGTGGATATAATAAGGAAAGGCAGTAAAACTGCTCTGACATGGGAGTTAGTGTGAAAAATATATCTAAGGCAGTAAAAAACACTGCCTAAGATATATTAAGTTTCACANNGAAAAACGCAAAAGCAGCGTTTTTCATTTCTATTTGAGCCGCCAAAGGCGGCATGGGAGGTTAGTATTAAGATATGAAAAAAACGATTATTACCGTAGTAGGCAAGGATACGGTAGGCATCATTGCCAAGGTGTGTACCTACCTTGCTAATAACAGGGTGAATATTTTAGATATTTCACAAACGATTGTACAGGATTATTTTAATATGATGATGATTGCAGATATTAAGGATTCTGCAAAGCCGTTTGATGTGATCGCAGATGAACTTGCCCAGATCGGGGAAGAGATTGGCGTCATAGTGAAATGTCAGAGGGAAGAAATTTTTGATTCCATGCATCGGATATAATTTGCTAAGGAAGCGCTGATTAAATCATCGCTTCCTTACTTAGTCAAAATAGAATTATTTTGGCTAAGACCTCATCTTTGAAAATGAGATATGAATGACTGGACGATAGAAAGGCGTGGTTAATAAAAATGATCAATATCTATGAAGTAGCCGAAACAAATCAGATGATAGAGAAGGAAAATCTTGATGTGCGGACGATTACATTGGGAATCAGCCTTCTGGACTGCATCGATACGGATCTTGCAAAATTAAAAGACAATATTTACCGTAAGATTACAGATACGGCGAAAGATCTTGTAAAAACCGGAAAAGAGATTGAGAAAAAATACGCAATTCCCATCGTGAATAAAAGGATTTCCGTAACGCCCATTGCAATTGTTGCCGGCGCTGCCTGCAAGACGGAAGAGGACTTTGCATCCATAGCTGAGCTGCTGGATCAGGCGGCAAAGGAAGTGGGCGTCAACTTTATCGGCGGATATTCTGCGCTGGTATCAAAGGGGATGACGAAGGCGGATGAGCTTCTGATCCGTTCGATTCCGTTAGCGTTGTCTAAGACGGACAGAGTGTGCAGTTCGGTGAATCTTGGTTCTACCAGAACCGGTATTAATATGGACGCTGTCAGACTGATGGGCGAGATGATCAAAAAGACGGCTGAATACACGAAGGATAAGGATTCTTTAGGATGCGCAAAGCTGGTGGTATTCTGTAATGCGCCTGATGATAATCCTTTTATGGCAGGCGCGTTTCATGGAGTGACGGAAGCAGACGCGGTTATCAATGTGGGCGTCAGCGGTCCCGGCGTGGTAAAGACAGCTTTGGAAAAAGTGCGGGGCGAAAGTTTTGAAGTGTTGTGCGAGACGATTAAGAAGACGGCGTTTAAAGTGACCAGAGTGGGACAGCTGGTTGCGAAGGAGGCGTCGAGAAAGCTGGGGATTCCATTTGGAATCGTCGATCTCTCCCTTGCACCGACACCGGCAGTAGGGGACAGCGTTGCAGATATTCTCTGCGAGATCGGTCTGGAATATGCGGGCGCGCCGGGGACGACGGCAGCCTTGGCATTATTAAATGATCAGGTGAAAAAAGGCGGTGTGATGGCATCATCCTATGTAGGGGGATTAAGCGGCGCGTTTATTCCGGTCAGCGAAGATCAGGGGATGATCGATGCGGTAGAGGCAGGTGCGCTGACTTTGGAGAAATTGGAAGCGATGACATGCGTCTGTTCTGTAGGACTGGATATGATCGCGGTGCCGGGAGATACCAAAGCGTCAACGATCTCCGGCATCATTGCGGATGAAATGGCAATCGGCATGGTAAATCAAAAGACCACGGCGGTAAGGCTGATTCCGGTAGCCGGAAAAGGCGTAGGGGAGAAAGTGGAATTTGGCGGACTGCTTGGATATGCGCCGATCATGCCGGTCAATCCATATTCCTGTGATTCGTTTATCCAAAGAAAAGGGCGTATTCCGGCTCCAATCCATAGCTTTAAGAATTAGAGCGCGAAGCGATTATGACAGGCTGGCGGTATTCCCCGGAAAATACGGCAGTTTCTTTGAAAAGAGAAAGCTGCTGGTACAGATTGGATGCAGCGATGTCTTTTCCTAACAGGGCAAGCTGATCCGGATTCAGCTTATCTTTGGCATCTGCAAGTTTTGTGATGACCGGACGCCCGGCTTTGGTTTTGACCGTATTCAGCAAGGGGGAGGCTTCCCGGCTGAAACCAAGCAGACGAAGATAAGCGCAATATCCATATCCTTTGAGAAGTTCAATATCACTTTTTTTGATGGAAAGAAGGATATGGAGAAGCGCGCGGTTGATATGTGTCATGGCGATATCCTTTGTCT
>DLOP01000012.1:325-2142 GCA_002478505.1 Lachnospiraceae bacterium UBA7481 | reverse complement strand
TCATAAAATGATAGAATAACAGATCGGAGACGGAACCAAGGTCAAGATAGCGGTGGTTGTTATAATATTCCTCAATGACCGGCACAGTACGATCCGGTACAAAACAGGATAATTTGCGCAATAGCTCAGACCTGCTTTTCTCATAGGAGGTCTGGGGATGGATGGAGGCATACGGACCTGATGCGTCGGAAAGGGAACGCAGCAACGGCCGCAATGCCGTCGCGCTGCAGCAGCTCCCTTCCTGCGCTGACGCATCGTGATAGCCTGCACCCTGCCGTCTGACCGTAACCGGTTTTATCGGAGAATGTAGATGATTTAACGCCCGAAGATACTCGATCGCAAGGATATTGTTAGGCAGTTCATAGCTGTCAGCGCTGACGGTTTCGCTGCGTGAAGGATATTGTTTGCGGGAATATTTTGGCTGGAATTCTTTTTTTGACAGTTCCAGCAGTTCTTCCAGATTGCCGGATTCGCTGCCAAAGCACAGATAATCGACGACGCCTAAAGCGTCCAATGTGGCAACGGCGCCCCTTGCAAAATATTCGGCGCTTCCGGTGGCAGTTGTGACCGGAAGCTCGAAGACGGCGTCCGCGCCGGCCAGGATGGCGGCTTTTGTCCGGCAGTACTTGTCCATGGATGCCGGTTCGCCCCGCTGCACATAGTCGCCGCTCATGATGATGATCAGGTAGTCGGCATGCGTAAGAAGCCTGGCCTGTTCTAATAAATAGGCGTGGCCGTTATGAAACGGATTAAATTCTGCTATGACACCGCATACGATCATTGAAATCTCCTGCTTATCACATTCTGCGCCATTTTATGAAAAACACACGCTGCCGTTAGTCATAAGGCGCATTTTAATATCATTAAATGTAACATAGGCAGAAAAAAAGTACAAGTGTTATTGAACGTGAGAAGAATTTGCTATATAATAGCATTAGACTGAAAATAAGATTGATAGAGGTTAGCGTATGCTTTTAATATAGAATACGGATCTGTATCAACATGTGACAGATGCAGATGTTTATGTACATAGGGCAGGAAAGGAGAGCGGGTATGCCATATATCGATATCATCAAAGATAAGGCAAGGGCGGATAAGAAAACAATTGTTCTGCCGGAGACAACGGATAAGAGGACGCTGATCGCGGCGGCGCATGTGATTGAGGAAAATATTGCCAATATCATTATGGTGGGAAAAGAAGAAAAAATATTAGACGGCGCGGGATGGCTGGAGATCGATCTGAGTAGGGTGAAGGTGGTCGATCCGGAGAAGACGGAGCGGCTGGATGATTACATAGAGCTTTTGTATGAGACCAGAAAGGAAAAGGGAATGACGCCGGAAAAGGCGAGAGAAGTCCTGTTGTCAGATTATCTGACATTCGGGGTTGTCATGGTAAAGGCGGGAGATGCGGATGGTATGGTAGCCGGTTGCTGTCATGCCACGGCAGATGTCTTAAGACCTTCACTGCAGATCCTCAGAACGGCTCCCGGCACAAAGCTGGTATCGGGATTTTTCATTATTGACGTACCGAACTGTCAGTATGGTGAAAACGGAACATTCCTCTTCTCGGACTGCGGACTGAACCAGGATCCGACAGCGGAGGAGCTGGCGGCGATCGCTGATTCATCGGCAAAGAGCTTCCGCAATCTTGTGGGCGCCAATCCGGTGATTGCATTATTATCACATTCCACAAAGGGAAGCGCGAAGCACCCGCTGGTGGATAAAGTGATTGAGGCGACAAGGATTGCACATGAGCAGTATCCGGAGCTGGTTTTGGATGGTGAGCTGCAGACCGACGCGGCGATCGTTCCGAAGGT
>DLOP01000012.1:0-129 GCA_002478505.1 Lachnospiraceae bacterium UBA7481 | reverse complement strand
CAGTGCAGGCGCAGCACATAGAATCTTAAAACGCTTTCTGATTAGCATTATTAGTACAGGATATACTATATTTTGTAAAAGATTGATTTATTTTCAATAAAGTTATATATTATATAAACTAAGATATAT
>DLOP01000135.1:33935-41819 GCA_002478505.1 Lachnospiraceae bacterium UBA7481 | reverse complement strand
AGCCTACCAATTCGGAATTTATTGCCCTAATCGCCGACCGGATCCGTTTATCTTACCGCGACAATGTATAATAACCGCAGGAGAAAGCGTTTGACAAAGTGAAACATGGAGTGCGAAAGCACGGGATTTTGAGTTTAGATGGTATAGTATAATTATTAAAAATTATATAACGGATATTATATTATCTGACATACAAAAAAATATAACAGAAATGAAAAAAATACCAGAAATTTCTAAAAATATTCTTTTACAATAAGCGGAAATGGTATATAATAAAAAAAACATCGGACAAAGTGGGAAGGTGCTTTGTTACAAGACATGGAGGAAGGGCAATGAAAAATATTTTATTTGTCGCATCAGAGGGGGTTCCTTTTATTAAGACAGGAGGATTGGCTGATGTTGTAGGTTCTCTGCCTAAGTGTGTTGATCATGAGTATTTTGATGTACGGGTTATGCTTCCTAAATACACATGCATGACGCAGAAGATGAAAGACCTGATGGAATACAAAACGCATTTCTATATGGATTTCCATTGGCGAAATGAGTATGTAGGAATTTTAGAAGCGAAAGTTGACGGAGTGACCTATTACTTTATCGACAATGAATCCTATTTTAACGGATTTAAACCCTATAGCGGAAATGTGCTGGATGATATTGAAAAATTTGCATTCTTTTCCAAGGCTGCATTGTCGGCGATTCCGTTGATTGGATTCGTGCCGGACCTGATCCACTGCCATGACTGGCAGACCGGACTTGTGCCTGTATATTTGAAAGAACGTTTTCAAGGCAATGAGCTGTTCCGCGGCATGAAATCCGTTATGACGATCCATAACCTGAAGTTTCAGGGAAGATGGGATGTGAAGTCGGTTCGTGATATCACCGGTATTCCGGCATATTATTTCACTCCGGACAAGCTGGAAGCATATAAGGACGCCAATCTGTTAAAGGGCGGTCTGGTTTATGCAGATGCCATTACGACAGTCAGCGATACTTATGCGGAGGAGATCAAGACGCCGTTTTACGGTGAAGGACTAGACGGTCTGTTAAAGGCAAGGAGCAACGATCTGCGCGGTATTGTCAATGGTATTGATTATGAAGAGTACGATCCTGAGACGGATCCTTATATTGAAGTACATTATAATGCCAAGAACTTCAGAAAAGAAAAGGTAAAAAATAAACATGCGCTTCAGAAGGAACTGAATCTTGAAGTGGATGATAAGAAGATGATGATCGGTATTGTTTCCAGACTCACCGATCAGAAAGGATTTGATCTGATTGCCTATATTATGGATGAGCTTTGCCATGACGAGGTACAGATCGTGGTACTCGGAACCGGCGAGGAGCGTTATGAGAATATGTTCCGCCATTTTGACTGGAAGTATGGCAATAAGGTATCTGCCAATATTTATTATTCGGAAGGCTTGTCCCATAAGATCTATGCGGCCTGCGATGCGTTCCTGATGCCGTCCATGTTTGAACCCTGCGGTCTGAGCCAGCTGATGTCGCTACGGTACGGCACGATCCCCATTGTGCGCGAGACCGGCGGATTGAAGGATACGGTAGAGTCGTACAACGAATATGACGGAACAGGAACAGGATTCTCTTTTGCTAATTATAATGCTCATGAGATGCTGGCTGCGATCCGTTACGCGGAGAAGATCTATTATGACCGCAAGCGGGAGTGGAATAAGATGATTGACCGTGCTATGGCGGCAGATTTTTCATGGCATGTATCGGCTAGGAAATATCAGGAGATGTACGACTGGCTGATCGGAGATAAGCAGTAACAGGAAGAACTGATGTGATATGAAAATGACAGGTCCGGGATTCCGGACCTGTTTTTGAGAAAAGGACATTAGAGATTATGGCATTTGACGGTATTACGGTGGCGGCCGTGGTAAAGGAACTGAATCAGGAATTATCCGGGGGCAGGGTTTATAAGATTGCCCAGCCGGAGGCGGATGAATTATTGCTTACCATCAAGAATCACAGCGGACAGCGTAAGCTGATGCTGTCGGCAGATGCGTCTCTGCCGTTGGTTTATCTGACGCAGGACAGCAAGCAGAGCCCCATGACGGCGCCGGCATTTTGTATGCTGCTCAGGAAGCATCTGCAGAATGCGCGGATCGTCGGCTTTGAACAGCCGGGATTGGAACGGGTGGTCCGTATGACGCTGGAACATCTGGATGAGATGGGGGATTTGAAGAAAAAGGATCTGATTATTGAGATCATGGGAAAACACAGTAATATCATACTGGTGGATGAAGATAACAGGATCGTGGACAGTATCAAGCATATTTCCGGGATGGTAAGTTCCGTAAGGGAGGTGCTTCCGGGAAAGGACTATTTTATCCCGAAGACACAGGAGAAAGCGGATCCGCTGATGGTGACGGAAAACGAGTTTTTCATTGGCAGGACTGGCGGAATGTCTAATCAGCCGGTTTATAAGGCGTTATATGGAGGTTATACAGGACTTTCCCCGGCAGTTGCCTCTGCCGTCTGCGAACGGGCGGGAGTAAATCCGGAGCAGGATATTGCATCTTTGCAAGGAACGGACAGGGAGGCGCTCTGGCGGACATTTTCGGGAGCAATGGCACAGATCAAAAAGGGAGATTTTTCGCCCTGTATTTATTATGAAAATGGCGTTCCCGCAGAATTTTCTGCGATTGATATGCTTTCCTATGGAGAGAAAAAGTCTTATGAAAGCATTTCCCTGCTTTTGCAGGAATATTATGCCGAAAAAAATAAAATAGTCCGGATCCGGCAGAGATCGGGAGATTTAAGGCGGGTGGTGCAGACTGCTATAGAGCGTGCGGCAAAAAAATATGATCTACAGGATAAGCAGCTGAAAGATACAAAGAAACGGGAAACGTACAGGATCTATGGGGAATTGTTAAATACATACGGGTATTCTGCAGAGCCGGAGGCGAAGGAACTGGAGGCATTGAATTATTATACCAATGAAATGATTAAGATCCCGCTGGATCCCACAAAATCTGCAACGGAAAATGCAAAAAAATATTTTGAGAAATATAATAAACAGAAACGGACTTTTGAAGCGTTATCTACGCTGATTCAGGAGACAAAGAAAGAATTGGAGCATCTGGAAAGCATCGGAATGGCGCTGGAGCTCGCGCAGAGTGAAACAGACCTTATGCAGATCCGTGAGGAGATGGCGGACTGCGGTTATATCAGACGCAAAGGGAAAGAAAAAAGGGCAAAGGGAACAGGGAAACCGCTGCATTATCTCAGCAGCGCAGGGTTTCATATCTATGTCGGAAAGAATAATTATCAGAATGAGGAGCTGACTTTTCAGATGGCGAACGGCGGGGACTGGTGGTTTCATGCCAAGCATGCGCCGGGATCCCATGTGATCGTCAGGACGGAGGGGAAAGAACTGCCGGATATCGTTTATGAGGAGGCTGCCTCTCTTGCGGCGTATTATTCCAAGGTGCGGGAGCAGGATAAGGCAGAGGTGGATTATACGCAGAGAAAGAATGTAAAAAAGCCGGCAAACGGCAATCCGGGGATGGTGATTTATCATACAAACTACTCTATGGTAGCGGTTCCGAAGATCGGTCATTTAAGGCAGATAGAGGATTAGAATCTTATGGAAAACTGATGAAAATTGAAATAATAACTTGTTAAGTGAGTGGCAGAGGTGTATAATGCCAATGGATAATTGATTACGATTATGCCAGAATATAAAGGATCATGGATGAAAGGCGGGAGATTATGAAACCATATAAGAACATGTCTGAAGAAGAACTGAATGTGCTGAAGGCGGAACTTACAAAACAATATGAAGATGTTAAGGGGAAGGGGCTTAAACTCAATATGGCGAGAGGACTGCCAAGCGCCGAACAGCTTGATATGGAGGCAGATTTTTTTGATACTCTGCATCCGGAGAGCGATTTTTATTCAGAAGCCGGTATAGACTGCAGAAATTATGGGGAACTTACGGGTATTACGGAAGCAAGGAAGCTGATGGCGGATATGATGGAAGTAAGTCCTGACGAGGTGATCGTCTTTGGTAATTCCAGTTTAAATATTATGTATGACACAGTATGCAGATCCTTCGTTCTTGGCGTATGCGGTTCCACACCGTGGTGTAAGCTGGATAAAGTAAAATTTTTATGCCCGGTACCGGGTTATGACAGGCATTTTGCCATTACAGAACAATTTGGCATAGAAATGATCAATATACCGCTCAATAATGATGGACCGGATATGGATATGGTAGAGGAGTATGTCAATAACGACCCTGCTGTCAAGGGAATTTGGTGCGTTCCCAAGTATTCTAACCCATCGGGTATTACATATTCTGATGAAGTGGTAAGAAGATTCGCAAACCTTAAACCGGCTGCGGAAGATTTCAGGATATACTGGGATAATGCTTATACGATCCATCACCTTTACAATGGTAAGGAAGCAGAGCTGCTTGAGATTCTTGAAGAATGCAAGAAGGCGGGCAATCCGGATATGGTATTCAAGTTCTGTTCCACATCCAAGGTGACGTTTCCGGGTTCCGGTATTGCAGCCCTTGCCGCTTCTGAGAATAATCTTGCATTTGTTAAGAAGATCATTACCATTCAGACGATCGGTCATGATAAGCTGAATCAGCTAAGGCATGTAAGATATTTTAAGAATATTGACGGCATGAAAGCGCATATGAAGAAACATGCGGCAATTGTGCGTCCGAAGTTTGAACTTGTCTTAGATGTGCTGAAAAAGGAGCTTGAATCATTGGAAATCGGGACATGGACGAATCCAAATGGCGGATACTTTATCAGTTTTAACGCGCTTCCCGGATGCGCTAAGAGGATCGTTGCCATGTGTAAGGATGCCGGTGTAACGTTAACGGGGGCAGGAGCCGCCTATCCTTATAAAAAAGATCCCGAAGACAGCAATATCCGTATCGCGCCGACCTATCCGCCGATGGAAGAACTGGCAAAGGCGCTTGAGGTATTTGTGATTTGCGTAAAGCTGGCGAGTGTGGAGAACTTACTTGGCTTGGAGGATTAAAAATAAATATGGATTATTTGGAAAGTATTAAAACAGAGCGTCTTGGACGCAATTTGATTGCAAAAGGCGCGATCATCTCCTACTATCAGGATGATGTGAAGATACCCAATGGTCATGTTGCCAAATTTGATTTTATCAAGCATCAGGGAGCGGCGGCGATCCTGCCGGTGACAAAGGACAATAAGCTGCTGTTGGTCAGGCAGTACCGCAATGCGCTGGACCGCTTTACGCTTGAAATCCCTGCCGGAGGTCTTACGGGACCGGAGGAGCCGACGATGGATGCGGCGATTCGGGAACTGGAGGAAGAAACCGGTTATCAGGCGGGACATGTGCAGCCGTTGATTTCCATTTATCCGACGGTGGCATATTGCAACGAAAAGATCGACGTCTATCTGGCTACAGATCTGACGAAAAGCAGCCAGCATCTGGATGAGGATGAATATCTGACGGTAGAGGAGTGGGAAATTGCCGATCTGGAAAAGATGATCTACAGCGGGAAGCTGCAGGATTCCAAGACTGTCGGCGCGGTTCTTGCATATAAAAATATCTGTATGAATAAAGAATCGCAGATAGACTAAACAGTTCATATTACTGCGGTGGGGAAAGATAAGAATAAATATAAAAAATGGGACATATATTGAACCAAGGACTGAAGGAAAGGTCTTTGGTTCATTTTTTATGGAGGCTAAAGATGTTTGGAAACAGGATACCGAATTACAGATTAGGCGGGTGGGGAGAAAAACTGCTGTTAGTTTATATGGTGGGAGTTCTGCTGGGCATAGTGCTGCTGCAGTTTCCGGATCAGGAGTTTTTATCCCGCTACGGTTTTTTCTCTGAAAGTACTATAGAACAACTGCGATTCATGGATGTAAATGGTAAGGGACTGTTCTTTTACTGCCTTAGAAATCGTGGAATGATAGCAGTATTACTGGTGGTATTTGCGCTGACGAATCTCGCGCCTGTTATTGCTGCAGCTTTTGTAGGATGGGTGGGATTAGGGACCGGCGCATGGATCACCGTTGCCTCGATCCGTTACGGAATCCAGGGACCGCTTTTATATATTGCCGTCATAATGCCGCAGGCATTATGTTACCTGCCTGCTTTTATCCTCTATATCCGCTGGATGAAGGAATATCATCTGGGGAAGGAACGGGTTTTTAGTAAAATGGCACAACTTTTTGTGATAATTGCCCTGTTTTTACTGGGAATCTTGTTGGAAAGCTATGTAAACCCCATTTTATTAAAAAATTTTATAAAAATTTTTTTATAAAAATTACAAGATGTTGTATCGAAAAAAACAGCATTTTCCGATATGTTGTAGAACGCTTGCAAATACTGATTTTTCTGGGAAAATTCAGTAAAAATAACGTTTGATTTTCAAAAAAGTAATGCGTATAATGATAATTGTATTGCACGTCTGAGCATAAAGCTCAGGAAATCTACAAGTGTCTATAATAAATAAGGGTGAGAGGAAAGCAGATTTTCATGGAGAACATTATACAGGAATTTATCTTATATCTTCACGATGTGAAAAGGACATCAGCGAATACGGAGGCTTCTTATAGGAGGGATCTGAATAAGCTGTTGAATTATATTGAAGAGCAGGGCATTAATGACGTTTCCCGTATTACCGTGACGAACTTACAGTCTTATCTTCTGTATATGGAACGCGAGGGTTTTGCACCGGCGACAATTTCCAGAAATATCGCTTCGATCAAAGCGTTATTTCATTATCTGTTTAAGAAGGGATATATACCGGAGGATGTTTCGGAATCCCTGAAGGCTCCTAAGATCGAGAAGAAGATGCCGGAGATCCTGACAACGGATGAGGTTAATAAATTGCTGGATCAGCCGTCCGGAGATTCTCCGAAAGAGATCCGGGACCGCGCCATGCTTGAACTTTTATATGCGACAGGCATCCGCGTTTCAGAGTTGATCAGTTTAAAAACGAATGATATTAATTTTCAGGTGGGTTACATACTCTGCAAGGACGCGCATAAGGAAAGGGTGATACCTTTTGGCATGCCGGCAAAACGTGCGCTGACGGATTATCTGAAGAATGCGCGGAGCGAGCTGTTGGAGGATCAGGATTCCGACGTGCTGTTTACGAACTGTTCCGGACAGCCGATGAGCCGTCAGGGTTTCTGGAAGATCGTAAAGTATTATGCCAAGAAGGCGGGCATCACGGCGGATATCACACCGCATACGCTGCGTCACTCTTTTGCAGCGCATCTGGTGGAAAACGGAGCGGATCTTCGGAGTGTGCAGGAGATGTTGGGACATTCCGATATTTCCACGACACAGATCTATGCCAATATGTCGCAGAATAAGATCAGAGAAGTGTATGCGAGGAATTTTCCCAGGGGTTAGATTGAAAAATAAGCTTGATAGCTTATTTTTCAATCAGCAATTTGAGTCAGAGCCTCAAATTGCTTTGGGCGCAGAGTTATAAGAGCAGGTTTTTAGTATTGGGGAATAAAAAAACAGGTTGATAAATAGTATCAGCCTGTTTTTATGTTTATACAAGATCTGCGATATCGTAGATCAGCTGTTCGCTGTCTGCCCAGCCGAGGCAGGCGTCAGTGATGGATTTGCCGTAGATACCTTCGCCGATCTTCTGGCTGCCTTCTTTGATATAGCTCTCTATCATAACACCCTTGACAAGATTTTTGATGTCCGCATTGACGCGTCGGGAGTGAAGCACTTCCTTGACGATACGGGGCTGCTGCTCAAATTTCTTCGCGGAATTGCTGTGGTTGGAGTCGATGATGCAGGCGGGATTGATGATATCCCGTTCATTATACATATCCAGAAGCAGTGCCAGGTCTTCATAGTGATAATTCGGAAGGGCATTGCCGT
>DLOP01000135.1:33731-33871 GCA_002478505.1 Lachnospiraceae bacterium UBA7481 | reverse complement strand
TGTGGATGCTGCGCCGCATAGACGCCGTTTAACATGACGGAGAAGTCGCCGCTGGTAGGATTCTTCATGCCGGCAGGCACATCAAATCCGCTGACGGTAAGGCGGTGCTGCTGGTCTTCTACGGAACGTGCGCCGATGGC
>DLOP01000135.1:28124-33699 GCA_002478505.1 Lachnospiraceae bacterium UBA7481 | reverse complement strand
TTCATCGGCAGCCGTAAGCCGGGATTCTTCCATGACGCGAAGCTGCATCTTTCTCATGGAAATCAGACCCTGCAGAAAGTCCGGTTTCTGGGAGGGATCCGGCTGATGGACGATGCCTTTATAGCCTTCGCCCGTAGTGCGGGGTTTGTTCGTATAAACCCTGGGAATCAGGATCAGACGGTCCTTTACTTTTTCATTGACGCGCGCAAGGCGGTTGGCATAATCGCATACTGCCTCTTCATTGTCAGCGGAACAGGGACCGATGATGACAAGAAATTTATCGCTTTTCCCTGAAATGACATCGCAGATCTCCTGGTCACGTTCTTTTTTTAAAGCCGCAAGATGCTCCGGAACCGGGAACTGTTCACGTATTTCACTCGGAGTAGGAAGTTTTTTTAAAAATTCAAGACTCATTGGTATTTCACCGTACCCTTCTGGATTATGATTACATAGTATAATACATAAATTTACGAAGTGCAATAAGATAAAATACGCATAATAAGATCTGGCTGGTCAGCAGACCGGTAAAATATGCGTTCATGCCAATCGCGGGGATCAGCNNAGCAGGAAGACAAATCCCAGACGGATGCCGAGAGAGACGACCTGTGCCAGAAAGGTGATCTTCGTGCGTCCAAGCCCATGTAATATGCTGCCTGTAGTGACAGACAGATAAAGGAAAGGGCAGATAAAACTTAAGGAGCGGACATATTCACCGGCCTGTGCATTATGAAATAAAAAGGTGGCTATAGGAGGCCCTAAAAAGTAAAATCCAAAACAGCAGAGAAAACCCCAGAAACAGCAGTATTTAATGGAACGCCTGGTGGCTGCCACGATCGTATTGTTTTTTCCCTGTTCTTCCGCCTCGGATACCATGGGAAGGAGCAGGACGGATAAGGAATTGGTGATAGCATTGGGAAAGAGGATCAGCGGCAGCGCCATACCGGAAAGGATGCCGTAAGAGCCTAATGCAACGGCACGTGAAAGTCCGGAGCGGATCATCATCTCCGGCATATAGGCGGCTTCCAAGGCAAGCATAAGCGTAATCACAACACGGCTTGCCGTCAATGGCCACGCCATGGAAAAAAGCTCTCTTATAATGGCGAGAAGCTTCTTTACAGCAGGAAAATGAAGCGGTATCTGATTCTTTATAATATATCGATAGAGATAAAACAGAGAAAATAAAGCAGCACCGGCTTCACTGGTGATCAATCCGACGGCAGCGACCTGGATCAGCGGAGTCATGGAGGCGCGAAGGATGGATTCGCATAATACCACAAGCGTCAGGATCCGGAGCACCTGTTCCAGAAGCTGCGAGAGCGCGGGCAGACCGGTTTTCTGCATGCCATAGAAAAAACCATTGATGCAGGAATGCAGCCCGGCAAATGGAATGGACAGGGCAAATAGGCGGATCAAAGGGGCTGTTCTGGATTCCTTTAGAAACAGGACGGCAATATCTTCGGAGGAATGATAGACAAAAACGCTTAACAGAACCGAAAGCGTCAGGTTGAACATGACGCCTGCGGTAAGGATATCCAGCGCCTGTTCCCTGCTTTTTTGGACAGAGGCCGCTACATATTTTGAAATGGCAGTCTGCAGACCGGCGGCTGTGATGGCAAAAACAAGCGCCATCAGGGGAGTGAGAAGCTGGTAGATACCAATATTTTCCTCGGTAAATTGCCGGGAAAGATAAATCCGGTAAAAAAAACCGAGAAAGCGGCTTAGAAAACCGGCAGCAGTCAGGATGACAGTGCCTTTGATCAAACGGTGCGAATTGGACATAGAAAGAAACCTGTGGGATTTATTTCTTTCAATTATATGATAGCGGAAGGTTAAATATGAAAGTGTGGGGAGCGTCATTTCTATTTGAGCCGCCAAAGGCGGCATGGGAGATTAATATAAAAGTCATATCCGGTTTACATAACTCTCTATCTGATTTGCATCCACAGTATAAGGAGCATAGGATAAGCGCAGCGTATCAGAATGGGTAAAATACAGGTCTGCGGTGTTCAAAGACGCAGTAATGGCGGAAACCGCAGTCGGTGAGAAGGCTGGCGGCCCTGTTAAAATCAGATGCGATACGTGAGGGATCATGGGAGTCGCTGCCGATGGTCAGGATCTCGCCGCCAAGCTCCCTGTACCGGAGCAGGATCTCGCGGCAGGGGTGGGGTTCGCCGAGGGCATAGGAGTAGCCGCTGGTATTCAGTTCAATGCCTTTGCCGCGCTCAATGAGAGAGCGGAGGATGGCGTCAATCGCGTCCTTATATTCCTGATAGCAAAAACCGGCATTTTTTGTGGGACCATACCGAAGTACATAGTCTAAATGACCATAGACGTCAAAATTACTGAAGGACGAAATACATTCTCTGATATAGTCAAAATATTCATGATAGGCTTCCTGTTCGTCCCGATCCATAAAAAAACTTTTCAAATACGGATCCTTGTGGTTGCATAAATGGGAGGAGCCTATGATAAAGTCAAAATCATAAGCGGAGGAATAATCATTTAACTGCTCTGTGATATGGGTCTGGAGTCCCAGCTCAATGCCAAAACGGATAGCAAGCCGATCGCCATACTTCGTCTGCATTTCCCGCAGTTCCTTCTGATAGGCATCAGTATCTGTAATAAAGATATCCTGGGGTTCGTCCGTTTCATAGACAAAATCAAAGTCCTGATGCTCGGTAAAACAGATGTGTTTTAAACCAAGTTCCATGGCGCGGATGATCATTGCCTCCATAGGGGCGTCAGAATCTCCGGAATGATGGGTATGCATATGGCAGTCTGCAAGGATAGGCATAGTAGACCTCCTGAATAAAGTTTGTCCGATTCCCATGCGTCAAAAGGAGTTGTATGGGAGTAAATTCCCCTAAAATCGACATATGATGTCCATGCATGGGTCAATATTTATGTGTATCATACCACATTTTATTAATTTATGGAAAATTTTTCTAGGATATGTCTTGAAAAAATAGGACAAATTGGTTACAATAGTTTTCAGTTGAGTACAACATTATCTTTTCAGGAGGAAAACAAAATGGCAGTTAAAGTAGCAATTAATGGTTTTGGTCGTATTGGTCGTCTGGCATTCAGACAGATGTTTGGTGCAGAGGGATACGATGTAGTAGCAATCAATGATCTGACATCCCCTAAGATGTTGGCACACCTTTTGAAGTATGATTCTTCACAGGGTAAATATGCAAAAGCTGATACAGTATCTGCTGGTGAAGATTCTATTACCGTAGATGGTAAGACACTTAAGATTTATAAAGAGCCGGATGCTAATAATTGTCCTTGGGGCGAGCTTGGCGTAGATGTAGTTCTGGAGTGCTCCGGATTCTATACTTCCAAAGATAAGGCTCAGGCACATATCAATGCTGGCGCTAAGAAGGTAGTTATCTCTGCTCCTGCAGGAAATGACCTTCCTACCATCGTTTACAATGTTAACCATGAGACATTGAAGGCTTCTGATACAATTATCTCAGCAGCTTCCTGTACAACAAACTGCTTAGCTCCTATGGCTAAGGCGCTGAATGACCTTGCTGGCATCAAGTCCGGTATCATGAGCACGATCCACGCTTACACAGGTGACCAGATGATCCTTGATGGCCCTCAGAGAAAGGGTGACCTTAGAAGATCCCGCGCAGGCGCAGTTAATATCGTTCCTAACTCCACAGGCGCAGCTAAGGCTATCGGTCTTGTTATTCCTGAACTGAACGGAAAGCTGATCGGTTCCGCACAGCGTGTTCCGACTCCTACAGGTTCTACAACAATCCTTGTAGCTACAGTAGAGAAGTCTGTAACAAAGGAAGAGATCAATGCAGCTATGAAGGCAGCAGCTACAGAGTCCTTCGGATACAATGAAGATGAGATCGTTTCCAGCGATATCGTAGGAAGCACATATGGTTCCATCTTTGATGCAACACAGACCATGGTTGGCGCTGACAATCTTGTTCAGGTAGTTTCCTGGTATGACAATGAGAACAGCTACACAAGCCAGATGGTTAGAACAATCAAGTATTTTGCTGAGCTTCAGTAAATTGCATCACGATTGATGATTTACCAGCTTGCATTATAAGCAGACTTAAGAGGTCCGGTCCTAATAGGGCCGGACCTTATTTCTTCCCGGAATGCTATTGTAATATATTATTATATTAAGGAGGACATGGACATGTCATTAAACAAAAAGTCAGTAGATGATATCAACGTAAGCGGAAAGCGCGTCTTAGTAAGATGCGACTTTAACGTACCTTTAAAGAACGGTGAGATCACAGACGAAACCCGTATCAATGCAGCGCTTCCTACGATTCAGAAGCTGCTTAAGGATGGCGGCAAGGTAATCCTTTGCTCCCATTTGGGCAAGGTAAAGAACGGCCCGAACGAGGGAGAATCCCTTGCGCCTGTTGCCAAGAGACTTTCTGAGAAGCTTGGCAAGGAAGTTAATTTTGTAGCCGATTACAATGTAACAGGCGAGGCGGCAACAAAGGCTGTTGCCGACATGAAGGAAGGCGATGTTGTTCTTCTTCAGAATACACGTTTCCGTGGTTCCGAAGAGACAAAGAACGGAGAGGCATTCTCCAAAGAACTGGCTGATCTTTGCGATGTATATGTATGTGATGCATTCGGATCTTCCCATCGTGCGCATGCTTCTGTTGCAGGCGTAACAGACTGCGTTCGTTCAAAGGGCGGTGAGTGCGCAGTTGGTTATCTGATGCAGAAGGAGATCGATTTCCTTGGCAATGCAGTTGAGAATCCGGTAAGACCTTTTGTAGCGATCCTTGGCGGCGCTAAGGTGGCTGATAAGTTAAATGTTATCAATAATCTGCTGGAGAAGTGTGATACGTTGATCATCGGCGGCGGTATGGCATTTACGTTCTTAAAGGCACAGGGCTATGAGATCGGTAAATCTCTTGTTGATGAAGAGAAACTTGATTACTGTAAGGAAATGATGGCTAAGGCAGAGAAGCTTGGCAAGAAGCTGCTTCTTCCGATCGATACCACAATCGCGGCAAACTTCCCGGATCCTATTGACGGACCGATCGATGTTCAGGTGGTAGATGCTGACAAGATCCCTGCTGATATGGAAGGCCTTGATATCGGAACAAAGACAGCAGAGCTTTATGCTGACGCTGTGAAATCCGCTAAGACGGTTGTATGGAACGGACCGATGGGTGTATTCGAGAATCCGACTCTGGCAAAAGGTACGATTGCTGTAGCAAAATCCCTTGCTGAGACAGATGCAACCACGATCATCGGCGGCGGTGATTCCGCAGCGGCTGTTAACCAGTTAGGATTTGCAGATAAGATGAGCCATATTTCCACAGGCGGCGGCGCTTCCCTTGAGTTCTTAGAGGGCAAGGAGCTTCCGGGCGTTGTAGCTGCAGATGATAAATAAAGATTAAGTTCATATAAGGTAATTATGAGAGGAGAAAGATCATGGCAAGAAAAAAGATTATCGCCGGCAACTGGAAGATGAATATGACTCCCAGTGAGGCAGTTAAACTGGTTGAAGAACTGAAACCGTTGGTAAAGAACGAGGAAGTGGACGTTGTATATTGCGTACCTGCAATTGACATTGTTC
>DLOP01000135.1:27738-28094 GCA_002478505.1 Lachnospiraceae bacterium UBA7481 | reverse complement strand
AATATGTACTTTGAGGAGAAGGGTGCTTATACAGGCGAGATCTCCGCTGCGATGTTAGTTGATGCAGGCGTTAAGTATGTTATTATCGGACATTCTGAGAGACGTGATTACTTTAAGGAGTGCGACTGCCTTCTGAATAAGAAAGTGAAGAAGGCTCTGGAAGCAGGACTTGTTCCTATCCTTTGCTGCGGCGAAACCCTTGAGCAGAGAGAAATGGGTGTGACCATGGACTGGATCAGGCTGCAGATCAAATCCGATCTGGATGGCGTTACCGCAGATCAGGTAAAGGGTATTGTCATTGCTTATGAGCCGATCTGGGCAATCGGAACAGGCAAGACGGCTACGACAGAGCAGGC
>DLOP01000135.1:5651-27697 GCA_002478505.1 Lachnospiraceae bacterium UBA7481 | reverse complement strand
CGAGGCTGTCCGCATCCAGTACGGCGGATCTGTTAATGCCGGCAATGCAGCAGAGCTGTTCGCACAGCCGGATATTGACGGCGGTCTTGTAGGCGGCGCATCACTCAAGGCTGATTTCGGAAAGATCGTTTGCTATAAGTAAGTAAGATTTTCTCTAAAATCTGATAGTTTAAAAATGTTGTAAAATAGGGGTATCAAAGGGAGTGCAATTCTTTGGTACCTCTTTTTGATGTAAAGGTTGAGAATGATTGTATCACTATTGTATATAATATTTAGAAATAGTTGATTTATAGTTGGGCATATGATAAACTTCTTATTATATAAGTTTGATAAAAGAAAGATATTATATTGCCGAGTCGTTGAATTTGAAGTGGTGGGGTGATATAATATAAGTAAAGATAAAAAAGAGAAAGGAGAAGTTGAAATGAATGCATGTGTATTAAAGCCTGTAATGCCTTTTGTTACAAGAAGCGAATTAGGAAGAACACCAGCTACAGAGGACAATAGGAAAATGGTTGAGTTTATGGATTCTCACAATTTTTCCTTTGATGTTGATGTGAAAACTAAGAATTTAAAGTGTACAGTAACAGAGAAATAAAATGATGAATGTTGAGAGATACACAAAAGAATACGAGAAGTTAGCTCAAAATTTTGAATGTGGAAATACAATTATTGATAATTTTTTGAGGAATGGTAATGCTCTGGATGAAAATCAGGGCATTACTTATGTGTTATTATCTGATAAAAAAGATGTTATTATTGGCTATTATAATATAGAGGCAGGAAGAGTTGATCAGATTGAAGATGTAGGTGGTGCCACAATATATAAGCCTATGGGTGGTTCAATAAATGTTAATTACTTGGCAATCGACAGCAGTTATCAAGGAACAAAAATAGCACAAATAAATGGTAAAAAAATATATTTGGGTGATTATTTATTAAGAGACTGTGAAAAGAAGATATTGAAATTAAGAAAAGAGGTAGGAGTTGTTTTCATAACACTATATTCTACAGAACAGGGATACCATTTATATCATGAAAGAAACAGTTATGAAAATTTTGAAAATGATATGAGTACAGTTATACAGGAAAGTGACTATAAATGTTATAAGTTATATAAATGTGTAGATGATATAGTTGAGATGTAAGGCATATCGGATATAAAAGTCTGATATGCCTTATTTTTGACGATTTACTTGCAGTGTATGTGGAGTGACGAATGTCATTTAACAGCCGAAGGCTACAGGTGAAACAGTACATATTTTGGCGACGGATCCCATATCATATATGTGAATGGTTGCAATAAGGATGACAATGAAAAAGCTGTGTGCCAATGCTCCATATGGAACTAGATAACATTTATATTTGTTACAAGATGTCATCTTGGGTTGAAAAATACATCCGTTTTTTTTCGTTTTTGTGGATCTTGGATAAAAATTAAATATTTGAGACTACTTTAAGAGAATTTTGATTCATAACTATTCAGTGATTTTAGATTGACGATTGTTCAGTGTATCAGAGGTATTTCCCCTTTATATTTTATCCTTCTTATTCAGAGCGTGCAGCCTTTTGTCATTTGTCCGATTGAGAAGATAATCAATACTTACATTATGGAAATCGGCTATACTGATCAATATATCAAGAGGAATATCCCGTGTTCCGTTCTCGTAATGCGAATAAGCCCGCTGGGTGATATGTAACACCTTGCTTAATTCGGTCTGTGTCATATCCAGGTCTTCTCTCAAGTCCCGTATTCTGTGATAAACCATTTAGAACCTCCATAAAAAGAATCATGCAGATTAGAAGAGATGAAATATTATATGTCTAATCGGGTTGCGTTATTCATAAAACAATGATTATTTAATTGTAGTTTAGTATAGCAAATAAAATTTTACCTAGAACAAAATGTTCTATTGACTTTTAGAACATAATGTTCTAAAATAAAAAAGCAGTATAAAAAACGATTTTATGTGTTTTTTGAGAAGATATATGTCATAGAAAGATTGGTATGATTATCTATGATGCTTGTGCAGGAAAACGAAAATAGTACAGAAAGCTTTGTATCGAAAGATTAATATGATGATTAATATTTTATATCAATTTAATGAGAAATATGTACCATATACGGGGACATCTATCGTTTCGTTGCTGGAAAATAACAGACATATTGATGAGATAACCATCTTCCTGATGGGAGAAAATATCTCGGAAAGAAATAAGCAACAACTGATACGTCAGATTGAGTTGTATGGACGTAAAGCGGAATTTATTGATTCAAAACCGATTGTATCTAAAATAAAAGAACTTGGAATCAATGATTATCGTGGATCTTATGTGACAAATATAAAAATGATGGTATCAGAGTTTATTCCGTGTACGGTGAAGCGTCTTTTGTATATTGATTGTGACACAGTGGTGGTTGGTGATTTAAAAGATTTGGAAAGTTTTGATATGTCAGATAATCCCATTGCTATGGTGTTAGATTCCATGTGTGCAACACATAAAAGAATGCTTGGATTTGCAAAGGAGAGCCCATACTTTAATGGCGGCGTTATTTTGTTTGATATGGATTGTTGGAGAAGAAAACAATGTACTGAGCGGATTTGCAATCATCTGACAACCGTAAGAAATCATTATATGGCACCGGATCAGGATGTGATCAATATTGTGTTAAAAGGCGAGATTTCCAGACTGGATATTCGGTATAATATTCAGCCATTGCATATTGATTATCAATTTAATACATATTGCCGCTTCTTTTCGCAACCAGCCTATTACACAAAAGCTGAAGTAGATAGTGCACTGGAAAATCCTGTGATAGTTCATTTTTTTCGTTATCTTGGAGAGTTCCCATGGCATAAAAACTGCATTCATCCGGATAAAGAATTATTTGACAGGTATTTGGCAAAATCTTTGTGGAGTAATTACGTGAAAGCGCCAACGACAAAAAATGATATTGTTTTTCGTATGGAACGATGGCTGTACCGTGTTCTTCCTAAAGGAGTATTTATGGCTGTTTTCAAAGTGAGTTATGAACTTTTTTTGTGGAAATCTAACAGGGATTCTATAAAAGGGATAAACAATGCGAGAATGTGAGACTGCGATAACAAGTAAATGTGATATACATAAAAAAAAGATCTGTATATTTGCAGTGGGACACAAAGCTTTTCAATTGCCGGTGAATGATGCTATGTACATAAAATTGATGGTTGGGAAGCACCATGATGATTTACAGTCAGAGTATTTGGTGGATTGTGTAGGGGATAACATTGCGGATCGGAATCCCAGATATAACGAGTTGACAGGGCTATATTGGATATGGAAAAATTCGCATTCGGAAGTTGTAGGATTATGTCATTACAGGAGATACTTTACAACATGTTATGGAAAGATCAATAATCAGCTTTTTGGTGTTTGTAATATTTTTTTGCAGGAAAAAGAAATTATAAATATTCTTAAATCTTATGATGTGATTTTACATAATAAGACTTTTACGCCCAGGGGCAATCAAAATCAGCTTTGTGTTCGGGACAAGGTTGATGAAAAATCAAAGAAAAGTAAGATACGGAGAGAGATTCTGGAACTGGTAGATGAGACATTCGCAAAGATATATCCTGAAGATTTGCGGATATATAAAAAAGTCATGAAACGAAAATATGCCCATTTGCTAAATGTGATGATATGCAAAAAAGAGTTGCTGGACAAGTATTGTGAATGGTTATTTCCTTTATTATTCTCAATAGAAAAGGAAATCGACCGGCAGTTTCCTTCAGAAGAGCATGCAAGGTGTATGGGTTTGTTGGGGGAAAGATTTCTTGACATGTGGGTTGAAAAGGAAGATTTGCGGGTGAAAGAATGTTTTACGGTTAATACAGAAAAAAAAGATTGGAAAATTTGGTAAGGATTCTTAATGAAAAAAAATATAAAGATCATTATTTCCATTCCAATTCATGAGGCGGCAGAGGTAGCATGTAATCAAGCTGATAATATAAAAAAATATGTTCCTAATGCGTTGATTGTTTTTCATATTTGCAAATCATATGGTAATAATGAAGAAATTGCATTACTTAGGCAAAAAGAAAATGTAGTCATAAATCCTATACGGTTAGAAACTGCATGGGGAGATATTATAGAAACGCATATAAGTAATTTTTTATATGCTAAAGATCATTATGTTTTTCAATATTTTTTGATGCATTCTTCAAACGATATGTATGTCCGAAGCGGAATAGAAGAATATATTTTTAGGTACAAGGCAGGATTTAATTTCAGAGAGATTGAAAATAAAAATTCATATTGGATAGTTGCGCATGCTGCCCGTGAAGATATGCTGTTAAATAGAATTGCTAATGGGGGGATCAAGTATGCGTCGCAGATAGAGGGATCATTTTATTCATTTGATATTATGGATGAAATAGTAACAGTGTTACAAAAACATATGCCATTTAAAAAATCGAAAAAGCCTTACACGAGAGAGGAACTCTTATTTTCAACGGTTGCTGCAAAGTTATTGGAGCAAGGACAAGTTGGCAGACCAACGACTTTTTCGGAGGTTCATAGATTTGATCGGATCTATCAAAATTATTGTATCAATAAAGAAAAAATATTGGGACAAAAAGATGGACTAGTTTGTATAGATGATATTTTCAGAAGATGTTTGTTTAGAAGTAAAATATATAGAATAACAAAAAAAGACATTTATAGAATAAGGGATAAAGATGTTGAATATATACAGAAAAATGGCTGCATAGATGATGGTAATGGAATTAATTATTTGTATGATGGGGCAAATGTCTTTTCGGTAAAAAGAGTTCCCCGAAATCTAAAAAACAGATTAAGAAGATTTATAAATCAAGTAGATGAAGGGGGGAGCAACTAAATGTCTAAAATTAAGGCTGTAATTTTTGATATGGATGGGGTGTTAATTGATGCAAAGGAATGGCATTATGAAGCTTTAAATAAGGCACTAGGATTATTTGGTTATGAAATAAGCAGATATGATCATTTGGTTACATATGATGGCTTGCCAACTGCCAAAAAACTGGAAATGCTTTCTATGGAAAAAGGAATGCCATTAAGACTTCATAAATTTATTAATGAACTAAAACAACAGTATACGGTGGATCGTATTGTTGCAGATTGTCATCCTATTTTTTCTCATGAATTTGCATTGTCAAACTTAAAAGAAGAGGGATATCATCTGGCTGTTGCGTCAAATTCCATGCGAAAAACGGTAGAAATGATGATGGAGAGAAGTAATTTGATATCGTATCTTGACTTTTTTTTAAGTAATCAAGATGTATCAAAAGGGAAGCCGGATCCTGAAATTTATAATGTGGCTATTAACAGGCTGGGTTTTCAGTCGGATGAATGTTTGATTGTAGAAGACAACCAGAATGGAATCATGGCAGCAAAGGCAGCGGGAGGACATGTTATGCAAGTGAATTCGGTATATGATGTTAATTACGTTAATATTAAAGAGAATATTGCAATGTCTGAGAAAGGGGAAATCTAACGTGATCAAAGTAATTATTCCAATTGCGGGAAGTAATCAGGTCGATAACGAGACGCAATATATTAGAGGATTATATGAAATAGAAAAAAAGACCATTCTTCAACATGTTTATGAATCGCTTTCCAGAATAAAGGATGCGGAGTTTATTGTTATCTTGCGTAAAGAAGATGTTATAAAATTTCATTTGGATAATATGGTTAAATTGATGATTGAGAATGTAAAAGTAGTTGTAGCTGATGGAGAAACAAAGGGGGCGGCATGCAGCTGTTTATTAGCAATTGAAGATATTTCAGAGGACGACCCACTAATAGTAACTGGTAGCGATCAACTGGTTACAGTAAATTTGCAGGAAGTAATTGATGTATTTGAAAAGAAGAATTTTGATGGTGGAGTTATTACATTTGAAGGGATCCATCCAAGGTGGTCATTTGTGCGATTGAACAAAGCAGGCAGAGTAATCGAGGCTGCAGAAAAACGTCCCATAAGTAAAAATGCAACGACCGGTTTTTATTATTTTAGGAAAGGGGCATATTTTATTGAAGCGGCACAGAGCATGATCAAAAAGGGCGCTAGTGTAAATGGAAAGTATTATGTATGTCCGGTGTATAATGAAATGATTCTAAAACAATTATATGTTGGAACATATCAGATAGATAGAGAGAATTACTTTAATTTTAAACATGATAATGGTTTGGCTGAATATAAGAAATATTTAAAGGAGAAAAATTACGTTAAATGAAAAATGCATATTTGAAGGATATGAAAGGCGGATGGTTTATCGGTAATTTTACACCCTCACTGATGAAAACAAATGATGTTGAAGTTGCTGTAAAAAGGTATAAAAAGGGAACTAAAGAGGCTGAGCATTATCACAAGGTCGCGACTGAGTATACAGTAGTGGTATCAGGTAAAGTAAAGATGTTTGATAGAGAATGGAATGAAGGAGATATTATCGTGGTCGAACCAGGAGATGCAACTTCTTTTGAAGCTTTATCAGATGCTATCAATGTCGTGGTAAAAATACCGGGAGCAAATAATGATAAATATCTTTGTGAGGAGGAACATTGATGATTAATATTGTGATTCCAATGGCTGGGAGAGGAAGCAGGTTTGCGAAGGCAGGGTACGAAATGCCCAAACCATTAATTGATGTGCATGGTCATTATATGATAGAGTATGTTATTCAGAATATTAGACCCACGCAAGAATACCGTTTTATTTTTCTGTGTTTGGACGAGCATTTAGAAAAATTTAATTTAGAAGATAAGCTGAAACGGATCGAATCTTCATGCATTATTGTTCCGGTAGACCGCGTTACAGAGGGGGCTGCATGTACGGTTTTATTAGCTGAAAAATATATTAATAACCAAGATGAATTGATGGTTGCTAATTCTGATCAGTATGTTGATATTGATATCAATGGTTATTTAGAAAAGCTTGGAGATGAAGATGGACTTATAATGACTATGACGGCTGATGATCCTAAGTGGTCCTTTGTTGCATTGGATGAGGAGGGATATGTTATAAATGTTCGGGAAAAGGAGGTTATATCCAATGAAGCAACCGTTGGAATATACAATTATAAACACGGTTCTGATTTTGTTAAGTATGCGCATCAGATGATTGATAAGAATATTAGGGTAAATGGTGAATTTTATGTTGCGCCTGTTTATAACGAAATGATTTCTGAGGGAAAGAAGTTGGTTTGTTACAATATAGGAAGCGAAAACAATGGAATGTATGGACTTGGAATACCAGAGGATTTGAATATGTTTTTAATGAATCCTGTATCGCAAATTTGGAAGAGTTGAAATTTGGGAGAGAATCATTATGAAGAAAATTTGCTTTGTGGTTCACGAATTTGGAATGTTTAGTGGTCGTGGAGGAATAGCAAGTTACATATATTATTTGTGTAAGGCAATTTTAGAGAAGAAAAAAGATAAGTATGAAGTTCATGTTATAACGCCAATGTATGATAAAGAATGTGAACTAATAAAAGATGGGAATTTTATATTACATGGAATTGAACCAAGATCGGTCGAATGGCAAGGCTCAGAAATCTGCAATTTATTGAAAGAAATAAAACCACAATGGGTAGAGACTTCTGATTATGAGGGATTGTGCTTAGAAGCTATTATAGAAAGAAATAAGGGGTCAGAAGAACTTAAAGACACTGCATTTATGGTTATTCATCATACTGCTACAAAAGAATGTTTTGAATGGAGTTATGCTATTGCTTTTCGAAATGCGAATATATCTATGCAGAATATTTATGTAAGGGAGTTGGCGCAGTATTTTTTATGTGATAAAAATATTTTTCCGTCAGATTTTTTGCTGAAATATATACAAAAAAATGATGGGGTAAGAAATGGTGTTTTGTTGAGATATACCTATGAGGGAATACGCTTAAGTAAGGAAGAATTGTATAAGGAAGTAGAAAAGGATTTTGATTTAAGTTTTTTTCAAAATAAATTTGTTGTTAGTTATATTTCAAGAATTGAGGGAAGAAAGAATCAGAAATTTCTTATAGATGCTTATATAAAATTTAGAAAGGAAACTGACTATGACACAGTTTTGATTATTGCTGGAAACTCATTGAATAATGAAATATATGGTTACGATGAACGTGAAAAGTTATATTTTTCAATTCCAGATGAAGAGCGTGAAAATATTCTTTTCTATGATTTTGTTGACAAAAATATGTATAAGTTACTTTGTTCTGTAAGTAATATTGCGATTATGGCATCAACATTTGAAAATTTTCCAATTGCTATGATGGAATATGTTTATATGGGGATTCCGATCATGGGGTCTGTTTATAGTGGTTGTAAAGATTATATGAAGGGGCATGAGGAGTTTACGGCGTTCAATCCATTTGATGTCAATGATTTGAAAGAAAAAATTTTGAATTTTTCGAACCTTTCGGTAGATCGTCAAATCAGTATCGCAAATCAACAGTATGAAAATTTAAAAATACTATGTAACATAAATGATTCCTTGAATAAAAAGCTTGAATTATATCAAAAAGTTTGCAATGAAAGGAAGAAAATAAGTTCAGAAGAAACAAAATTAACAATTTATAGTTGTGATGATATGGAAAAAAGAATTCAGGAAGATGAATGTTGTGAGTTGTTGATTGTTACTGGTGTTTATAAAGAAAACAGCTGTAAAAAATTTATGAATGAAAATAGCTATATTTTTACTAATATGAATGATAAAAAAATTGTGGTTGTTGGGTTAGAAAGTTTGATTCATCGTAATTTGAATGATGCTTTAGTTCATGATGAAATGTTGATTTTTAGAAATATACGGTTGAAAGTTGGCAAAAGTCTGGCAGAGAATATGAATGAATATTTAGAGGCTAACTCTCCAGATTATGTTTATATACCATATTTTTCTGCAAAAGATGTCGAAATGTCAAGTAGGGAAAATAGATACAATGAATTAACAAATCAACTGTTCAGGATGAGTGAAAAAATTGATTTGGAAAAGGAGAGAATAGATTGGTAAAAAAAATAACACTTTTATTGCATGGTGCATATGTGGGAAGCGCTTATGAGAAAATTTTCAATGCAATAGATAACAGCTCTTTAAGTAAAGATTATGATTTGGAAATATTAAATGTTGTATATGAAGCAGACTATAAAAGTACGTGTGAAAGATTACAGGAAATAGGTGGTAGTGCAAAGTGTACTAAGTTTGTTCGAGTTAAGGATTTGATAAATCCTGGATTTTATAATATTAATCGTCAAATATATACAGTTTGTAGTGGATTGAAAGCAATAGAAAAAGATCGATTTGTGATTAAATTAAGAAATGATCAGTGGATTTCTTTCAACAAATTGATTCTCTTTTTAGAAAAAACAGAATGGCTTAGTGTGGGAGAACGTAGAATAATTACAACAAATTGTTATACAAGAAAAGATCGTTTATACCACCCATCAGATATGTTTTTGTGTGGCTGGCAACCGGATTTAGAACAATATTATGATATGCCTCTTAGAAAGGAAACATTTGTAGATTTACAGATGAGAGAAGTGGAGTTGGCAAAGTTTGGAACGAAGGAGGATTGGCTAACAAAATTTGAATGCCCTGAAAATATTTTATGTAAATATTATTTGAATAAAAGAGGATGGAAATTGGAAAATACGCTTTCTGATAGCTATGATGCAATAAATACGTATTTCTGGTTGGTAAATAGTTGGAATATAGACTATAGATGGAATAAAAAAAGAAACCCTGTTTTGAATTCCGGAACCATAATTTTACCATGTATTTTTGATATGGCACCATTCCCTGGAGCACCGTTGGAACATGCCAGATGTTATATGGCTGAGGATTTTGATGGTTATAGACGTACATTTAGAGATGTACAGTATGAATTTATTTCTAAAGTATTATGGAAATTTAAATTAAATATAAAGCAGAAAGTTATTGATAGGGGATATAAAATTCTTAATTCAGGTAAGATACCAGGTTGGTTATTAAATATATTGGTTAAGACAAAAATAAGGTCTTTTTGGATAAAGTTGCTAAGTTCGTAGGTGGCATGGAGGCAAAAGATGAAAGTTGGAGTTTTAGGCGGAAATGGATTTATTGGTTCTAAGTTCTGCTCTTTAATAGCGCAATATGACGAGGCTATAAGTTTTGATATATGTGAACCGAGTAAAAAAAATCAAAATATTCAATATGTTGTAGGTGATTATTTCGATTTGATGTCCTTAGAAGAAATTGTAAAAAATGCAGATATTATAGTGCATGCGATTAGTTTATTGAATCCTACAAATTCAAATGAGAAATATTTTATTGGATATAGTCAGGAAGTGGTGCAACTGGTTCATTTATGCGATTTGATTTCAAGGTATAATAAGAAGCTGATTTTTCTTTCGTCTGGGGGAACTGTATATGGAGATTCCTATCATATTGCCGTAAAAGAAGATTTTGCAACGAATCCTTTGAATCATTACGGAAGCGTTAAAGCGTGTATGGAAAATATTATAAGAACTTTCAGACATCAGGTAGGACTGCAGGCATGTATTGCCAGAATTTCCAATCCTTATGGAGAGGGGCAGGATTTTCATAAAGGAGTAGGATTTATAGATGCTGTTGTACGGAAGGGGATTCAAGGGGATGTCATAGAGATATGGGGGGATGGTGAGAATATTAGGGATTACATACATATAGATGATGCATGTAGGATGCTTTGTGCTTTGTGTAAATGTGAGGTGACAGAAGATATATACAATATTAGTACAGGGATTGGTACATCACAGAACCAGATTATTGCTTATGTGAGTCATGTACTAGGACCTTTAAATGTTGTATATAAAGACAGAAGATTAATTGATGTAAGAGTTTCTATCTTGGATAATTCCAGAATATGTAAGCTTTATATGGAACCATTAATAGGTATTCGTGATGGAATCGCAAGTTATATAGAATATTTAAAAACTGTGTGATTTATTTTATGTTTTTGGGAGATATATTTAAATGAAAAAAAGGATATTTTATATAGATAGACTCAAAACGCTTGCTATATTTTTAATCTGTTTTATCCACTATGTTATGTTAAATCCGTCATGCTTAGACAATTTTATAGATATGTTTTGTTTTGCTGGCGTATCTGTGTTCTTTATGGTTAATGGGGCACTTTTATTAAACTCAAATTATTCAGAAATTAAACATTTTAAAAAAATTGTAAAATTAATGATTGGGTTTTTGTTTTGGGAAATAGTATCTTTAATTTATTTTACTGTTTTGTATGGGAGAAACTTTCGAGATTTTTCTTTTAGTGATATTATTTCTTATTTATTTGGTTGTATAAGATGGCAACTGCCGACAGGCCACTTTTGGTTTGTTATTGCACTTATCAGTATTTATATATTATTTCCAATGATAAAAATAGTTTATGATATACCGGGGGGGGGTAAAAAACTTTTATTACAAATGGTAATATTGATTGTATTGTTTGAATTTATTCCCAACGATATTGATCGTATTCAAAAATATATTATGCAAAAGAATCCTGAATATGTTGCGATCGAATTTTCAATTCTGAATACATATTTGCCATTTGGGAAATATGGTTATGCACTAGTATATTTTTTGTTAGGGGGTGTATTACACTTTTATATTTATGAAAAAAACTATAAGAAGGATATTGTGCATAAAAGGATAATAGCTGTTTCTTTAATTTTGACAGGATGGATCTACGACTATGTTATGAAGGGAATTACCACTGGATTTGATGGTGAAAATTTTACAAACCTTCCTAATGGTTATGCCTGTTGTGGAACATTGCTTATGGCAGTGGGGGTGTATTTATTGTTCATTTTGGATCAAGACAGAAAAGAAAGCAAGGCGGTGAGTATTATTTCTGAAAATACACTGGGGATATATTATACACATTGTTTGTTTTTGGCAGCCATTTCTTATCGGGTTTATCCGTTGATTGAAGAACGTGGGATAGTTATAAATTTTATTAAAGCAATTGTTGTGTTGTTTCTGTCATTGTGTACAACGTTATTAATCAAAAAAATACCATTCTTAAAAAAAGTAGTATGATCGATGTTGCCGGTGAAAATGTTGTCGGGTGATCGACAGAGGGGAAGCATGAAGAAATTAATTGAAATTATTAATTATAGAGATATGATAGACGGTTTAGTCAGAAAAGATTTAAGAGGACGCTACAAAGGTTCAATTTTAGGTTTTATATGGAATTTTATCAATCCTTTATGTCAAATACTGGTGTACTTTATCATCTTTTCAAATGTGTTTAAACCTGATATAGAAAAATTTCATATCTTCTTGATTGCAGGAATCATTCCATGGAATTTTTTTTCAGAAGCGGTCATACAAGGGACAGGCTGCATTATTGCAAATGCAGATATGACAAAAAAAATATATTTTCCAAGGGCTGTATTACCCATTGCAGCAGTTACCAGCAGATTTATAAATCTTTTATTGTCTTTGACAATTTGTATTGTGATTATCTTGTTAACAGGAGGACGTTTGGGCACAAGTTTTATATTTGAATTGCCAATTATCTTATTGTTGGAATATTTTATGGCATTAGGTTTTTCTTTGATTTTGTCGGCAATCAATGTTTACTTTCGGGATGTAGAATATATGACAAGCGTAATAATGATGATCTGGATATGGATGACTCCAATAATGTATTCTTTTGAAGCAGTCCCAGAGCAGTTACAAAAATTTGTTTCTTTAAATCCGATGACACCAGTTATTATTGCTTATCAATGTGTATTGTATCAAACAAGCCAACTTTATTTAGAAATGCTGATTTATCCAATTGTTTTTGATGTTATATTGGTGTTAATTGGTTTTGCGATTTTTGAGAAGTTATCAGTTCATTTTTCGGAGGAATTATGAGAAATAAGAATAATGCCATAGAGGTTAATAATATAAAAAAGGCATATCGACAATATGACGATAAACCACATCAGATTAAGGATGCAATAATTAGATTTAATTTTAGGAAAAATCAAAAGAGAGAAATTATTAAAGGAATTACTTTTGAGGTCGAAAAGGGACAGGCACTTGGATTGATTGGGAAGAATGGCTGCGGAAAAAGTACGACATTAAAAATGTTAACCAAAATTATCGTGCCGGATTCTGGTGCAATCGAGATCAATGGTCGAGTATCTAGTCTGATTGAGCTTGGAGCAGGATTTCATCCTGATATGACGGGGCGGGAAAATATTTATACGAATGCTACTATCTTCGGTGTGAAAAAAAGTGAGGTAAAGAAAAGAATTCAGGATATTATAGATTTTTCAGAAATTGAGGAATTTATAGATTCACCGGTTAGGACATATTCATCTGGTATGTATATGAGATTGGCTTTTTCTATTGCAATAAATGTCGATGCGGATATTTTGTTGATTGATGAAATTCTAGCAGTAGGAGATTTGGCATTTCAAGAAAAATGTTTTAACAAGCTGCTACAACTGAAAAAACAGGGAGTCACAATTATACTGGTATCACATTCTTTAGGTCAGGTAGAGCGTTTGTGTGATCGCGCAATATGGATAGACAATGGTAGTATTAAGGAAGATGGGAATCCTTATGATGTAAATGCTGCTTATATCAAGGCAACTAATCCTCAAAAGGAAACGGTAGTAACAAGTCCAATGATCAATATGGTACAAAATGGTACATTTTTTGATCTTGAGAATAAAACCAGATTTGATCCTGGAGCCAATGGTCATGTAAAATTTATCTCCGCAGAGATTTTGAATCATAGTGACAATGTTTTTAAAATGGGTGAAAATCCGCTTGTTAAAATAAGTTATAGAATAGAAAAAAATGTTGGTACAGTTGCATTTAGGTACACAGTATTTAATAAAAATAATATGAAACCAATTGCAACTGCAATGTCACAGCCGAGTGTAGCATGTGAAATTGGAAAACAAGTCTCAAAAATATATATATTTAATATTGGTATTTTATCTCCCGGAGAATATATTGTAAGAATGCAATTATTTAGACCCGATGAGTTTGGATTTGGGACAAAGTTTGATGTTATTGAAGATGGAATTTCATTTTTAGTTATAGCTTCAAAAGATTCGTTTTATCATTTGGGGTGGCATGAAGATGCTTGGGGAAATATATATATTGGAGAGTGCCCAGATGTAATTGTGGAGGATGTATATGAGAGATAATATCTTTGTGTGTATTATTTGGAAAAATGCTCGTGTGTGGGAGAATCGTATCATATCTGAAATAGAAAAAAAGGGGATCAATGTCTTAAAAAAATATTATGTGACATGGCCTGAACAAACTTTTGGTTTAAATTTGTCGGCTTTTTATGGAGACCAGTTTTGGGATGAGCCAATTCAAATTTTAACACGCGGAAATGGAGAGTTTATTTTAGTGATTTGTGAAGATCCTAATCCCAAATATGAGTCAAGGATGACGGGAAGAGGGATTAAGAGCGTAAATGTAAATCTGTTTGATCTAAAGCAAAGAGTCAGAAACGAAATATTACATAATTTTGCGTTTCATGCGGCAGATAATAATAAAGAAACCAGAAGAGCTCTTGCGCTAATCTTGGGAGAGTCGTTAGATGATTTATTGCGGAAAAATGCTTTTGATGAACTTGATGAATCGGTGAAAAAATCGGTAGAAGGTGTTGAGGGTTGGGATACACTAGCTCATTTGTTTTATATCATGAATGAGACATGTAATTATGTTGTGTTAAGAGGATATAAAGACCTGCCCGATAAGCACAGAATGGAGGTGCAGGGGGATATTGATCTGCTTGTTGATGATTTACAGCAAGCTGTTGTATTGGTAAACCCTAAGCATAGTGTGAAAAATAATGCATTTCAATTTATGAATTATATAGATTTACAGGATCAAAACATTTTAATACATTTTAAATTTGTTGGTGATAACTACTATGATATTAATTTTGAAAAGAGAATATTGAATGAACGGGTACTAAATGAGAATAAAATATATATTCCAAGTATGGAGATGTATTTTTGGTCTCTTTTGTATCATGGCGTTTTTCATAAAAATAATTTAAAGAAATATAACGAAGAGTTGTCTGAGATTGCACAAAAACTAAATATTGATTATAAAGATAATCATGAGCATTTGTGCTGCCTTTTGGCGGATTGGTTAACAGTCAACGATTATAAAATTAAGAAACATTTGGATCGTGATTGCGCGTCTCTTCAGGAAAATAACATACCATATAAAAAACTGATTGATACATCGAGAAAAATTTATTTTTATCAGGGGTATTATGATAGACATATTATTTTAACAGTTTTTTTTGATGAAGAAATGATAAGAATTGATCCGGAGTTTCTTACCAGAATAATAAAACCGTGTGATTTCTTTATTGATTTGGAGCGTCATGTGCTTAGAAAAGATGCTACTGTTTATCAAATTCTTTGTCAACATCAAATGCAAGGAGAATATTTGTGGAGATATACTCTTAGGTATGGCGAGCTGGCTGAATTGAAATACGTTCATACACTGAGAGAAAATTATGTATTTAAAGGGTTTTTGAATCAAATATCTGAAATAAATGGATTTGTACATTATAGAGCGCAAGGGAAAATGTCTATTTTTCGTGAGAAGTCGTATGAAGAGGACTTAAAAAAATTATATCTTATGGGAAAGGAAAAATTTTATAAGGAAAGTATAAGATATATTCGATATATTGTAAATAAATATAAAATTGAAGAAAAAAAGTTAGATGGAATGGCGTGGGATGCTCTGCCTAAAAATATGATTCGACTAGGAGACGAGTGGTGGATGTTTGATCAAGACGCTTGTTTGGCGGAATCGATTTCAGTGTTATATTTTATTATTATATAT
This sequence comes from Lachnospiraceae bacterium UBA7481, assembly GCA_002478505.1. Lineage (GTDB taxonomy): Bacteria > Bacillota > Clostridia > Lachnospirales > Lachnospiraceae > NK4A136. The sequence goes on along the minus strand of DLOP01000135.1, from coordinate 11,829 downwards.
GTAGAGTATGTAAAATGTCTTTTTGCATGGAATGAAAATGAAGAATGGTTGCTTTTTAAAGAACTGTGTAAAGAGTTTGAGGAAGATGCAGATGAGTCTCTATTTAATAATTATAGGAAAGCGCAGATAAAGTTGGCACATGATATCAATGATTTGGAACGCATTAAGCAAATAGGTAATAGTGAAAAATATAGCATATATATGATTGTAAATCATTATATACCAGATATAAAAGCGGAAGAAGAACCGACTGCTAAATGTGATATTTCAGAGTGCTGCAATGCTCCAGAGAAAAAACATAAATTCAGGATGTTCGCTTTTTTTGACAAGTTAAAGACGGATGTGTCTGAAATATATGCGAATGTGTGTATTATAGGTGGTAATGTAGCTTTGCTTCATCAGAAGAACGATGATTATACACAGGTGAAATTGGATGCAGTATTAGATAAATTGACAAATATTCAGCAAGTATTACAAAATTTTCAGCATGAAAAACAAAATGATAGAAGGTGTATTGCATATCAGTTTGAAGAAGAAAAGAACGATATAAAAAGAGGATTAGAATCATTAGATATTTTGCAAGGTAAAGTGGATGCGATCCATACGAAAACAGATTGTTATACACAGGTCAAATTAGATTCTGCATTGGACAAGTTATCTAATGTTCAACAGATGAACTTACAATTACTCGCAGGAGAAAGGCATATTATTGAAGAACTGAATAATAAAGTGCCTGATGACAGGATGACTGTTCGGGAATCTTTAGATCAAAGGGGATTTAATAAAGGCGCTTGCAGGAAAATTCATATTTATATTGTTACTTACAAAAAAAATGATGTTTTAAATGAAAATTTAAGGTCTTTATATGATGGCGCTACAGATGAAGAATTTTTTGACGTAACGATAATTGCTAATCATCCCGATGTTATTATTCATGAGGAAAATGTGCACGCGAATCTGAGAGTGCTTTTAAATAATACGAGAGCAGAACATTCATGGGGAAATCTTGCAAAAGATTGGAATTTTGCAATTTTGGATGCTTTTGGACGCTGGGATAATCCCCAAAAAACAGAGTATTGTATTCTGGCGCAAAATGATGTGATTTGGTCGGATAATTGGCAGAAAAACCTGGAAAAGATGGGTAATATTGAGTTCTTATCACAACCATTTGGAGATCAATTAATGATTTTAACAATTAATGCTATTAGAAAAGTTGGCTTTTTCGATGAACGCTTTACAACGCTGCATTATCATGAGGAAGATTATTTTCTGCGGGCAGAATTGGCGTTGACAGATCGTGCAAGTATTAATGGAGTGCCAGAAAAAGAGAATGAACATTATATGGCGACATCATTTAATTATAAAGGATCAGATATATTCATTAGACCAACTTCAAGTGGGATCTGTTTATTTGACGATACATTACATACTGCAAAAACGCATGATGCCCATGAAAAATTCTTTATGCAGAAATGGGGAATTAAAAAACCTATTGGAAAAATTGAAAATCGTATGGAATTGTTAGAAATGGCAAGAAAGATATCAAGACCTAAAGAGGTAAACTGGTATCCGTTCTTTTGGGATGGGTATGCAGAAATTAAGGATCAGTTTCAATATAATGATTAAAGATAAGGGGAGATACAATGCAAATATTAGCTCATCGTGGTTATTGGAAATCGCCGGAAGAAAAGAACACATTAGCAGCATTTGTAAGAGCTTTTAAATGCAGATATGGAATTGAGACGGATGTAAGAGATTATAATGGGAAATTGGTTGTTTCACATAATGTTGCAGACGAGAAATGTCCATTGTTTGAAGATGTTCTGAGAATATATAAAGAAATTGGGAGTGAAGGATATTTAGCTATCAATATCAAAGCAGACGGGCTGCAGGATATGTTGATAGAATTATTGTCAAAGTACAAAATAAAAAAATATTTTGTTTTTGACATGTCGATTCCGGAGCTTGTTGTATATCGTGCAAGAAATATCAATTACTTTACCAGAATAAGCGAATATGAAACAGAACCTGTTTTATTGGAAGAAGCAATGGGTGTATGGATGGATGAATGGGAAAAAAACTGGATCAACAAGGATGTGATTTGTCAATTTCTGGGCAAAGGTAAGGTTGTGGCGATAATATCATCGGAAATACATGGAAGAGATGAAATAGCAATGTGGAATTTTATAAGGAAGATAGATAACGACCATCTGTTATTGTGTACGGATAGACCGCATCTATTTGAAAAGTTTTGTGGTGAAAGGATAGATTTATAAAGCATTTAAAACAGATTGATGGAAAGGATACTAATGAAAATGATTAAACTCATAGTGCTGGATGTGGATGGAACATTGACGGATGGTGGGATCTATTATTCTGAGTCCGGAATTGAAATAAAAAAGTTTAATTCTAAAGATGCAGCCGGAATATTGGCATGTCAGGCGGTCGGTATGGATTGTATGATATTGACTGGCAGAAAGTCGGAGGCAGTTACAAGAAGGGCAAAGGAGTTACATATCAAGTACGTTTATCAAGGAATAACGGATAAGATGGATTTTTTGCTGGAATTTTTAAAAGAACAAAAAATGGATCTGCAGAATGTTCTTTATATCGGAGATGATCTGAATGATATCAAATGTATGAATATTGTAGGCGTTGCAGGATGCCCGGCAGATGCTTCCCCGGAGATTCTGATGAGAGCGGATTATATTGCGTCCCATAATGGAGGGTATGGAGCGGTAAGGGATGTTTTATTCTCTTATTTAAAAGATAATAATTTATATGACGACGCAGTATCTAAAGCATACGGCGGTGTTTTTTAATGTGCGAAAATTGCTTTCTGAAATGATCGGGTTTCAAGATTTGGCGGAAGAAACGTATATATGTTGACTTTTACGCTTTATAAGTAAAAAAATAAGCACAAAAGCCAATAAAAGAGAAACATATATCAGCACAGTTTGTAATGCAGAATTTTACGATGTGACATTTAGTTTTCGTAGTATTGGAGAGATTCGTGAAGGAGACATGTACACAGGATATCGTGTTTCATTATCTGTAAATTATCCGCCAATGGCATTTCCTTTGAAATTGGAAACGGTAATATCTAGAGGCGACCAGAACACAAGACCAAGAGATTATTACGATATATACATATTGACTAAGCTGCAATATTCAAATATAGAATCCTATGCATTAAAGACTGCATTGAATGCAACAACGGAGAAACGTGGTTCAAGGACAGTGGTTAAGGATTATCATAGAATTATAGACACGGTTAGAAGCAGCGATATTATGAAAAAACATTGGGGAAATTATCAAAAAGATTTTGAATATGCGACGGATATTGCATTTGAGGATGTGTGTGATGCGGCTGTGCAGTTGATGGATAGTATTATGAAAAATGGAAACTGATGCTGAGCTTTTGATTTGAAGTTAATTTTTAGACAAAAAGGAAAGGAACGGAAATAATATGAATTTAAGTGAATTTAGAACAGCCCACAGTATTGTGATGGAACATTATCAGTTTATAGAAATGCATCTGGAAGGAATTTATGCTGCTTTAAGTGGAAAAGGTCTCTATGAAGGATTAAAGGAGGTTGAGAGATACAATATCGGCAGGATTATCATAATGATCAAGGAGCAGGAAAAAAGGAATAATAAAAGGGTTATTTTAGATTCAGAATATGAGGATCTAAAATCTATTTTTCAAAGAAGAAATTTTTGGGTGCACAGATGTTATACAGATATGGTTTTTGACAGGGAAACAGGCGGACCAAAGGAGGAAACCGATATCAGACAGTTATATCAGGACACAAGAGAGGCAGAGCAAATGAGGAATCTTCTATTTGAGAAAAAAAATAAGCTAAAGATTATGTGAAACCAAAGCCGCCACCTGGGAGAAACTAAAAACTTGAAAATTTTCAAGATAAAAAATAGGGAAAGTCAAAATTCTTTATAGTTGTATTTATTTTTTCTATATGGTAGAATATGGAGAACTGTTTTTTGGTTTTATGCTAAATATTAATGAAGCTGAAAGTAGAAAAAATTATTTGTTAGAGGCGGATTATGGAAGAGAATGAAAAGTTAAACAAGGAAGCCAAAAGGAAAGAAAAGCAGCATGCAAAAGGAAAATTATTTGCGACGGAAAGATTGGCGTTATTGTATGATGACGGGGAGTTCCGGGAATTGACTAATCCGAATGCCAGAGACGGTGTATATGTATGCATTGGCAAGGTTTTTGGTCAGGAGGTTGTTTCAGTTACCCATGATTTTACATACAAGGGCGGCAGTTTTGGAATACAACAGAGTAGAAACATTATCAAAGCGCAGAAGATTGCAATCAAGAAAAAGTGCCCTTATGTCATGCTGAATGATTCCGGCGGCGCAAGGATACAGGAGGGGATCGACGGTCTTGCAGGTCTTGGCGATATGTTTTGCAATATGGTAGATGCATCGGGGTACATACCGCAGTATTCTGTGATCTTGGGACCATGCGCAGGCGGGATTGCTTATGCCGCGGGACTTTCCGACTTTGTATTTATGGTACAGGGGATCGGTCAGATGTATGTGACCGGGCCTAAGGTGGTAAAAAGCGTGGGACTGGGTACTGTTACGGCAGAGGAGCTGGGCGGTGTGAAGCTTCATTCGGAAGTCAGCGGATGCGCGCATTTTAATTATGAAGATGAAAAGACCTGTTTTGAGGAATTGAGGAAACTGATTTCCCTGGTTCCGCCATGCAGCAAGGGTAATATGGCGGTTCCCGCAAAAGACAATTTTATCAAACAAAGCGAATTTTCGTTTCAGCTTCCGGAAAGTGACCGGCATGGTTATGATATCCGAGGGCTGATCCGCGATGTTGTGGATGATGACAGCTTTATGGAGATTCATTCCATGTTTGCGCAGTCGGTGGTCGTAGGCTTTGCAAAACTGTATGGAATCCCGGTCGGTATTATCGCCAATCAGTCAATGTGCAATGCCGGTACGCTGGACTGCGACACAAGCGATAAGGCTGCCAGACTGGTGAGATTTTGCGATGCGTTTCATATGCCGGTAGTAACATTTACGGATGTGACCGGATTTCTGCCGGGACTGGATCAGGAAAGTAAAGGGGTCATCCGGCATGGTGCAAAGCTGTTGTATGCCTTTGCGGAGTCGACGGTGCCTAAGGTCAATGTGATCGTCCGGAAAGCATATGGAGGGGCATATATTGCCATGAACAGCCGGACGATGCGGGCTGACAAGGTATTCGCATGGCCGTCCGCCAAGATTGCGGTGATGGGAGAGCAGGGTGCTGTCGAGATCCTTTATGCAAAGGAAGTAAAACAGATGGATAAAGAAGCCCGTCAAGCTTTCCTTGCTGAAAAGGCGGAAGAGTACCAGAGAGAGGTGGTCGGTTATAAGCTGGGGTTGGAACACGGCTATATCGATGAACTGATCATGCCGGAGCAGACACGGGAAAAGATTTATGACGTGATTGTGAAACATAAAAGGAAAAGCCTCTTTGGGATGAAGAAAAAACACGGCAATATTCCGCTTTAAAATAATTGACTGGACAAATAAATAATGATAAACTAAAAACAGTTTCTGGAAAAAAAAGGAGGATAATCCATAATGAGAAAAGGGAGAATGAGAAGATCATTATTGTCCGCATTGTTGGTGGTTGTGATGCTGATCGGGAACTGCATGGTTGTCAGCGCCGCACCTCAGACGATGCCGGATGGAACCGTTTTTGATGCCGAATATTATGCACAGAGTAATCCGGATGTTGCAGCGGCAGTTGGAACGGATGCAAATGCGTTATATCAGCATTATGTTAATTTTGGCAGGGCAGAAGGCAGATTGCCGTATGCAGGTGCAACAGCGGCTGCTGCACCCAGCGTGGGCACTGTTGCTGCAGGTCCGGGCGCAAGACTGCTGGACAGATCTACGATCCGGTTTTCAGCACATTTTACAAGCCTGCCTGCTTCTGATGACGGTGTGCTGTATGTATATGAACTGGCTGTTTTTGAGGATGCAGTACCTGCAGGACGCGCGCCTATCACGAGCCTGCCGATGACTGCTGATCCGGTGGTTACATTCCCTTATACAGCAGCAAGACTGTATGAGAAATTTGCTTTTGTTACAATTAAGGGTGGTGTTCCTACAATTGCAGGCAACCCTCAGTTTATTACAAACCCTG
>DLOP01000135.1:5399-5614 GCA_002478505.1 Lachnospiraceae bacterium UBA7481 | reverse complement strand
CTACCCATGAGTATCAGTTTAATAATTACCCGATGCAGGGCGGCGCTAACAATGGTTATCCTATTGGATATCTGGCGAAGACGGTTGCGTTGTTAAACAATTCCGGCAATCCTACAATTACGCATCCCCTTGGACGCTCCGGTTATGCCGGGGATCCGCATCCGGTTGATGAGCAGTTCAATATTTTCATGTTTAACGCAACCGATCAGGCGGGC
>DLOP01000135.1:282-5347 GCA_002478505.1 Lachnospiraceae bacterium UBA7481 | reverse complement strand
AACGAAGTAAATGTGCGTAAGTGGAATTATATTCAGTGGCAGAATGGTGTTTCATGGGATTATTATGTAGATCAGTATGCGGATGCATTCCGTGTTATGTATAATGCGATCAAGAGCCAGAATGCGGGCGCGGAAGTGCTGATCTGTCTTGACCAGTGTTGGGACAGAGACCGTGCCGTAGACAGATATAATTACATCGATGGAAAAGATTTCTGCGATAAGTTTAATGCTATTATTTCAGCAGGCGGCAATATCGACTGGGGTGTTTCTGTGCATCCTCATCCCGTTCCACTGACCAATGCGAAATTCTGGGCAACCGGTTCTTATGAGAGAGCACAGATCAACAGCAACAGGATGATCACATTTGAAAACCTCAGCGTAGTAGTCAATTATCTGTCACAGCCGCAGTTCTTAGCTCCTGACGGCAGCAGACGTTACATGATCGATAGTGAGGAAGGACTGGTAAATACACAAGGCGATGCTGTGCAGGGTGCGGCAATTGCTGCTGCTTATGAGTCGGCAAGAAGAAATGGCTTGTCACAGATTATCTTCTTAGGGGAAAATCATGGCCCGGGTCTGGATTATACCATGAGAGGTCAGGCTGCAGCCGTATATAATTCATTTGGAACTCCTCAGGAAGCTGCTTACATGGAGTGGGCAAAGGGCGTAATCGGTATCAGCGATTGGAGCCAGGTATTGCGGTAAGCATTTCCGGACAAAAAAGAGTTGAATAGAGAGAGCCGGGCGAGACAGTGTCGTCCGGTTCTTTTTTAGGGAAACGCTGATTTTATCAGTGCTTCCTTAGAAACAGGAAAGGAAGGAGATACTGCCATGGGAGAAAAGAGGATCTTGGATCAGTCGGACAGAAGAGAACGGATGTTGATGGGACTTTATCTTTTTATTTTTCTGATTGTGGCATCTTCTATTGCATTGGCGCAGCCCCTTTATGACACGCCGCCGGTTTATGCCAATGCACCGGATGAACACGCAAGGTATCTGGTCCCGAAGTACATCTGTGAACATGGTAAACTCCCTACCGCTTATGACGAGGAAGTGCGTATTCCTGGATATGGTTCCTCCTATGCGCTTTATAATGTCCTGCCGTATATTTTCATGGGATGGGTCATGCGTTTTGCGGATCTGTTTACTGACAGCGAATTATACTTATTGTACAGCGCGCGTTTTGTCAATGTCCTGTTTGGTGCAGCCATGGCTTTTGCGGTCAGAAAACTGGCGGTCAGGATCTTTGATGAGGAAGCGAAAAAAATCTGTCTGGACTGGCTGTTCTGCTTTTTAGTGATGTTTATGCCACAGAGCCTGTTCCTTCATACTTATGTGAATACAGATTCTATGGCAATGCTTTCAACCGCGCTGATCTTATATGCGCTGGTCAGCATTTATCAGGATGGATTTCGCGTCTTCAACAGCGGCGTTTTATGCGCCGGCGTGATCTCATGTACACTTTCTTATTATAATGCGTATGGTTATATCGTCAGCGCGGTGCTGCTCTGCCTTGCTTATTTTGCAAAAACGGCTTCCGGGAAGCCGCATGAGGAGGGGCAGGGAAGCTTAAGGATCTCCTATGATTGGAAGAATATGTTCCGTCATGCAGTGCCTATTACCGGGGTGATCTTACTGGGTACGGCATGGTGGTTTATACGCAGTTATATCCTGTATGACGGTGACATTCTCGGATTTCGCACGGCGGACAAAATGATGGAATTATATGCTGTTGACAAGGTCAATCCTTTGACGTCCCAGACATATCAGCAGATGGGATATACACTCCGGCAGATGATACGGGAAACTGACTATTTGACGATCGCATATGCTTCTTTTGTCGGTGCGTACGGTTCTTTGTCGATTTTTGCAGATATCTGGATCTATCGTTTTTATAAGCTGTTCTTTTATGGTGGATTGCTGGGATATATCATTATGATTCCCGTTTACAGAAAGCAGCATGAGGGGAAACGGCTGTTTTTTCATGCAAATCTGATTTTCTGCATTCTTATGCCGGTATTTCTGATGGTTTATTATGCATATACATCAGATTTTCAGGCGCAGGGGAGATATATGATGCCGATGCTCCTGCCGCTTATGATATATGTGGTGAAGGGACTGGAACGGCTGGCTGCGCTTACGCGGAGGGTGGCGCTTGGAAGCACAGGAAATTCCGGCAATGAGAGCCGGGCGGTGATTTGGGAAACTGTTATGAGGATTGTGGTGATCCTGGCAATGGCAGGCACGATCCTGATGCTGCTCTGGATGGTTTACGGGACGGCCATGCCGATTTACTGCCAATTCTTGACAGTTAACTGATAAATCGGTATAATTTTTATATGTAAAAAGGCGGGAACGGATATGATCCAAGGATTTTGTATTACCGGAATTATATTAGTGGTTTTTATGGCTGTCTGTATCGTTAAGATGGGGAGCATCAAGAAAGAGATCGTTAACACGATGCGCTTTTTGTTTTCTGTCGCGATCCTGACCGTGCTTTGCAATATAGCAGCGGTACTTACGGTTGAGGAAACAGTCGCGATGCTGATGCATGGTCTTTATTTTGCATTGACTGATTGGCTGGTTGTGGCGTTGTTCTACTTCGCAAAACACTACACAGGTTATTTTGAGAAGAATAAGACTGTGGTCAGGCTTTTTTCGTTCCTCTCCATTGTGGATACCATATCTTTGCTGGCAAATCTTTATTTCAAACATATTTTTTACTGTGAATGGACAGATATACAACAAGGAGCTTTTGAGTATTCCTGTTATGCCGTACATACCAGGATGCCGGGATACCTTTCTCATATTCTGATCGTATATTCCATGGCATTATTTGTTATAGCTGTATTTTTTGTAAAAGCGAGGAATACTATAAAGCTGTACCGCAGAAAATATGATGTGATCTTGTATTCTTTTGTGATCATTCTGGGTGTCAACATCATATATCGTTTTGTAAATATTGCAATAGATATTTCCGTTATTTTTTATGCCCTTTTGGCGATGGCAATCGGTTATTTTGGACTTATGTATATTCCCAAAGGATTGACGGCGAGATTGTTGTCATTTTCCGTTAAGGATATGAGTATGGGCATTCTCTGTTATGATCTGGAGGGAAACTGCATTTACGTCAACGATATGGCAAAGCGTTTATTTGGGCAGACTCAAAGCTCGGATTATGAATTTTTTGAAAAATATTATGCGGAATGGCTGGAAGAACAGGGTGATGAGGAACTGGTGGATACGACATGGCGGGAGCAGCAGATTGAAGGGGATAAAATAAGCTATTATGAAACAAAGTTTAAGCGTCTGCTGGACGATGAGGGGAATTTTGTCGGCGCATATTTCAGTATCGTGGATATGACGGAGGAGATCATAAAATATGAGAGGGAACGTTACCGTGCGACGCATGATGAATTGACCGGAATCTTCAACAGGGTCGGATTTATGGAACAGGTGCATATGGTATTGGAAAATGATCCCGATACGAAGCGCTGCATGATGTGTGTGGATGTCAAAGATTTTAAATTGTACAACGAAATGTTCGGCGTGGAAGCAGGAGATAAACTTTTGATTAAGATTGCCGGAATAATGCGGCAGGAATATTCAGAGAATATTGTATACGGACGTTTGTCCGGAGACAGGTTTGCAGTATGTATGCCGGTGGAACGTTTTGATGAACAGAGGATCACCAATTATATCAAGACAGCCGCTGAAAAGGGAGGAAATGAAGTATATCATGTCCATATCCAGCTGGGCATCTATTTCATCACGGATTCGGCCATGGATGTTTCGGTGATGTGTGACCGCGGCATGATCGCGATCCAATCCATTAAACAGGATTATCAGAAGTATGCGGCATATTATGACGAGACGCTGGGAGATCAGCTTCACAAGGAGAAAAAGCTGATCAGCGGTTTTGAGGAAGCGATGGATGATGGGCAGTTTAAGATGTACCTTCAGCCACAGATCGCTGTGGATGGTACGTTGCTGGGAGCGGAGGCATTGGTACGTTGGATGCATCCTGTTGATGGATTGATTCCGCCAATTGCGTTTATCCCATTGTTTGAGCAGACAGGATATATTCACAAGCTGGATATGCGCGTATGGGAGCTTGCCTGCAAGAAACTGGCAGAGTGGAAGAAGATGGGCAGGGAGGATCTGCATATTTCGGTCAATATATCCGCAAAAGATTTTTATTATATTGATCTTTATGAGACATTTACCGGATTGGTAAAGCAATATGGGATCGCGCCTAAGAATCTGAAGTTAGAGATTACGGAAACGGCAGTTATGACAGAGATGAGTAAGCAGTTAAAACTATTAGACAGGCTGAGGGAATTTGGATTCCATATAGAGATCGATGATTTCGGAAGCGGTTATTCTTCCCTGAATACGTTAAAGGATATGAATGTCGATGTAGTCAAGATGGATATGGGATTTTTGAAAAAGACGGAGCATCAGGATCGGAGCCGAATTATCATGGACTCGATGATCGCGATGTCGAAAAAGCTTGGCATTGCCGTCATTACAGAGGGTGTCGAGACGGAAGAACAGGTTGCGTTCTTAAGGACTGCCGGCTGCGATATGTTTCAGGGGTATTATTTTGATAAACCGATGCCGGTGGAACAATTTGAAGAAAAATATAAAGTGAGTTAAAATTATGAAGAAAGAAGGAGAATAAAGATGGCTAAGAAAACAACGGTACTGATGATTCTGGACGGTTACGGTCTGAATGACAAGGCGGAGGGAAATGCGGTAAAACAGGCAAAGACGCCTGTGATGGATANNGCTGATGGCGGAATATCCTTTTGTGAAGGGAAACGCAAGCGGTATGGCAGTCGGACTTCCTGACGGGCAGATGGGCAATTCGGAAGTCGGCCATTTGAATATGGGCGCGGGACGTATCGTATATCAGGAATTGACCAGAATCACAAAGGAGATTCAGGATGGTACATTTTTTGAGAATCCTGCGTTGATGCATGCTGTAGAGAATTGTAAAAAGAATGATTCTGCGCTTCATATGTTCGGTCTGCTGTCCGACGGCGGCGTGCACAGTCACAAT
>DLOP01000135.1:0-150 GCA_002478505.1 Lachnospiraceae bacterium UBA7481 | reverse complement strand
AAAGTGGCTACCGTAACAGGCCGTTACTATGCGATGGATCGTGATAATAACTATGATCGTGTGGAGAAGGCATATCTTGCCCTGACCAAAGGAGAGGGATTGACGGCGGACAGCGCGGCAGACGGTATTCAGGCGTCCTATGACAGGGAT
>DLOP01000133.1:1715-8638 GCA_002478505.1 Lachnospiraceae bacterium UBA7481 | reverse complement strand
ACAATTCCTGCTGTAATACAGGTAACAAGAATAAAATATATCATAAGTGACCTGTAAAGTATTTCTTTCATGCTCATAATTTTCCGCCTTTCAGAGCTTTTTTCAGCTCGGGCACATATTTTCTTGAAACAATGATTTGTTCTCCGTTTTGAATGACAGCCGTAAATCTGCCATTCAGCGAAGCTTTTATCGACTCAATCTTCATGAGGTTTAACAGTACGGATTTTGATACGCGCAGAAAATGCTTTTCCTTTAAAGCTTCTTCAAGCTCGTACAGCTTCTGACGTGTTTCGTATACCTGTTTTTCGCAGTAAATGAATACCTTGTTGTCTACTCCCTCAATATAAAACACATCGGAAATCGGAATCTCATACTGTGTACCCTCGATAATACCTGTAAGCTGTCCTTGTCTGGATTTAACAAAGCGGACAATCTCCGTTATTTCATTGCTTACCTCATGGCAGTAAATTTCCAGCCGTTCCTTTTCATCTTTTTTAATTTGAGAAATATTTATAATCATTTGCAACATACCTGTCGAATATTGAAGGCAATACCTGAAGTTTTCAGAACCTGCTTGTTAAATTTTTATTAATTTTCCGCTGTCTGTGCATTCCAAGGCTCGATATTCGGCTCGCCCTCCCCTTTCAGATAATAATTAAAGTAATTAAGAATGATACTATTGATTTCGGGGATAAATTCGGACGAGTCCACATCGCCTTTCCCCAGCATTTTCGCTAATGCGGGAGCAAAAAGCGGCAGATCCGTGAAATCCATATGTTCCGTACCGTCGAAATGAGCTTCTCTGCTGTCGACAGCATTGTTAAGTAAGTATGTGTTTACATATTCTGTTTCCCTTTTTTCACCAACATAAGAAGCCGCCCAAGTCCTTGCGTTATCAAGTGAAAGTATCGGTATCGGGTAAGGTTCGGGGTTATAGCCGATCTCTCCGTCGTTGAATGATATATGTTCACCGAGCATTGTGCCGTCAATGTCAATTACCGCAGTAATGTCGCTACGCTCTCTGCCGAGTTGCACCGCTGCTGCGCCGCCGATAGAATGTCCCATAAGTCCGATCTTTTCTGTGTCTGTCCTCTCAAGTGCTCCCAGAATTTCCGCCTTTGCATTCTCGGATTTTGTATACCAAGCCCCGTCAAGCGCACCCGAATTTTTTGCGGCTTTTATCGTATCGAGTACAAAGTTTTCATCTGCCGTACGGATAGACATCCATTCACATATCGTGTTAAAATCCTCCTCGGTCTCGGTATAATCTGAGCTGGTCTGCATATTCACAGCGGTCTGCATAAACGCAAAGTCAACTATGATTGTTTTGCCGGTTGTGTCCTTTGTAAAGAAAGCGTAATAAGGGTGGTCTATGCTTGCTACAACGTAACCGTTGCTTGCAAGCTCAAAATACAGCGAGGAATTGCTCTGATAATAGCCGAACGAACCGTGCGCGAATAATACCAGAGGGCAGTCTGCCGCACCGCTCTCCGGGTAGTAGAAGTGAATCGGTATCTCACGGTTGGAACCGTCGTTTTCGTGGGCTTCAAGCCTGCTTTTGTCAATAAGTATTGCCTGTGTTTCCTTTACATTGTACTGACCGGTTGTTTTAAGCCCGGAATATCCCGTGAAAATAAATGCCGGAAAAAGCGCGAAGCCGATAAGGAAAATGCTCATAACCGCTCCCACGATCACTTTAGCGTTTGTTTTTTCCTTTGCGCTGCCTCTGCGCTTTATAAAATAAGTGATACCGGACACAGCAAGACGTATTCCGAGAATAATGACGCAGCCTGTGAACCTCCACTTCTGTCCCGTCACGGGCAAAAGTATTACCAACAGCAGGATTATTAATTCCGCTCCGCTGAAAAGCGCTCTGTTTCTGTACCAAAGGCTTCTGTACTTTGTGCAGCTTAACATCGTTAGCAATATTTCAATAGCTGCAAAAACCGCAAATAAAACAACTCCCATTTAAAACCTCCATTAATTTCATTTTGTATTTCAGCTGATATATTCAGTAAACATCAAGCCGCAAAAGAAATCAACAGAAAAAAAGTAAAGTGCAATTTTGGACGGTAAGATGCAGACCATTTTCGTCAAAAACGTGCAATTTCTCTTTGTTGTCCTTTACCAAAGCATTGTGTCAATCTGATTTTCATCAATTCTTATTAGAAATATACGGTATTTATATTATCTACAAAAATTAAGATAACTTCTGCCCTAATACAAAAACAGACTATCCTTACCCGCACTATAAACGGGAAGGAAGCCTGTTTTCGTTTAGGATTAATCTGCTTCAATCAGTTTAAGCCGTTCAAATTCTTCATCTGTCATGTTCTGCAGCTTTCCGATTATCCTATTGGACAATTCCACCATATCCGGATCATCAAGGTACAACAAAGCTCTTTCAATATCCTCTATAACCTCGCCCCTGCTCTCTCCTGCAAATACGCAGATTAAATTTACTTCTTCCACAGTAAAATTATGATTCATGCTCTTACATCTCCCTCTGACTATTTTTTATGTTTTCCTGTGCTTCATGGTCTTTTCCCTGACCGGAAACAAGTGACTTTTTCTCTGCAAGGCGGGCTTTCAAGGAAGTCCTTGCCGCAGTACACTCCTGTTCTTTTTTGTTTTCTTCCTTTTGCACCTTTTCCCCTGCGCCGTTATTCAGCACATTATCGACCATGTTGTAATTCTGTTCTTCCATTTCCTCAATCTTTGCAAGGGGCTTGTACTCTGTCAGTTTTTCAAGCAGCTCCATAGCCCTTTTTGTTTCTTCCGGCTCTGTTCCTTCTGTAACCACATCGGCAAGCCACATTGCAATATCGTGGGTATCTCCCTGCTTTAAGGCTTCTGCAAGCTCTGACACATTCTCCGTCATATTCTGGCTGCTGTCACGGTAAAGGGCGGTATCATAATCATATGTAAAACGGTCAAGCTCCACAGCAAGCTGTTCTGCGGGTGTCAGATTGGGCATACGCTTCTCCCATACCTTTGCTTCAAATTCTTCGCTCATGTTACCGTCTATCTCCATTTCCGGCAGTTTCGCCACAAGCTCCGCAATCACTTCCATAGCCTGCGGATTGCCATTTATGTCAGGGATATACTCTAAAATATCAAGGTCAATCCTTTTCCCTGATAAAATGTCAATCCCCACATCTTCTATTGTTTCCGTTCCCGGTGCATGGATATTGATGCCGATTGAAGGTATACCGTTCATGCGCTCCGGCGGTATCTGTTTCCAGATTGCAACAGCTTCCTCCACCGTAGGGATATTCTCATAAAATTCGCCTAAATTATGGAACTCGCCGCACTCCGCCACGGTCAGCGTAACTTCCGGTTCTGTCTGTTCCGGGGATATAGTTTCTCTCAACCCTTTATGCTCAAAATTTTCCCCGTCAAATATGGTAATCTGGTCAGTTTCCTCATTGAACTCTATGGAAAAGTCCAGCCTGTCCCCCTGCTCGATATAAGCATGGTCTGCCGCTTCTATCCGTTCCCCGTATTTCCCCATTTCCACAAATGGCTTGTCACATTCCGCATAGGCTTTACACAGCCCTTCCGCATCAAGCCCGCTTGTGTTCTTGAACCACCGTTCCTCGTCATTCATACGGATATTAAAAATGCTTATCGGTTCTTTTTCTCTTGCTTCACGCACTCCCTCCAGATAATCCTCCACCTGCGGAAGATAGGTTTCAAGGCTTCCCGTCCTCTGTGCAGTGATCGGGTTAATATCCACTTTTACCCCGCCGATATGCAGTCCGTCCTCATTAAACATATCGAACATCACATCTTCACGCTCATTGGTGGAAAGCTCCACCACCACATCAAGGTCAGATCCGTCACGCTCCAATCCCCGACAACGGCTCCCCGCAACAACCGCATCAACGATTACCGCATCAATGCCATATTCATCTATTTGTGCCTGCACATGGCATTTCACGGTTTCCTCAATCTCTGCCGGGTTCATCTCGCTGATCTCATGGAATAACTCATTTGTCTTTGCCTTAAAGTCCGCAACCACATCTGCCTGCGTTTCAATATGGTCTGCTGCTTCCACCTTCTCCATCAATCCATCATAATCAATCGGTATCAGCTCATCATTGTCACGGATATTCCCCCTTGCACCATTATCAAACGGATTTTCTTTCAAATCCTCCATTATGTCATTAAGGGCTTCTCTGATGCTGACATCAGGATTGTCATACACACCGCCGTCTATCTCCTTATAATCTGCCCCCATAATGGAATAATCATAGCCGCCCTCTGTTTCCTGTATGCTGATGTAGCGGTCAGCTATCTGAAATGCAAGCTCTGTTTCTTTATTCCCTGCTAAAGATTTTTTCATCTCCGCAAGCACCTGATCCTTTTCATCTCCGAGGTCAATCATCTCGTCCCCATCGTCCATATCATCAGATTCCGATGTTTCAGCCGATTTTTCTGTTTCTGACTTCTCCATAGCTGCCTGCTCCGCTTCTGACTTTTGGACATCATGTCCAGAAGTCACTTCCTCCTGTCCGGCAGACAATTCTTTTTCCTGTTCCAAGACTTCCCTGCGGAACATATCAATAAAACCGTCCAAGACCGCCGGGTGGCTGCTTATGATCAGCTCAGTGTTCATATCCATTCCATTCAAGATATTTTCAGAAATGGGAAACTCCTCCGCCCATGCTTTGTTATCCTTTGAAAAACGTCCGTCCCACGATTCCTGCTGGAGCGTATTGGCAAGGACAAATGTCATGCGCTCCGAACCGTACTGCTCTGCTAAAGGCTTGACAATATCGTGCTTTAAATTCATACCGTTAAAATTTTGCTGGATTGTTTCCTCAATCGCAGCCTTGCATTCCCTGTCAAGTGTGCGTGATGCCTTGTATTCCTGCACTTCCCCATGCTCGATTGCATAACTTAAGGTATGCCCATAGACAGCAGGGTGGCTTTTCTGTTCTGTTTGTTCAGCTTCTGTTTCAATTTCCTGCTCTTTTACACCCTCTAACGCCCTTATAAAATTAGGAAGTTCCGTAAAACCGACAGAATCTACAAAGTGTGCGCTGTTCTCCCCATTCTCGTGCAGCACCACCATATCACTGACAGAAAGGGAATGTCCTTTGAAGTCCTCCGGGTGGTCTATGTTAAATTTCTCATAGAGTGCCTCAAGCTTGTCTCCCTGTGTCTGTAAACTTATGAATTCCTTTGATAATTCCGACAACTCTCCCACATAGACCAGATTATAATTTTCCGGTTTTATTGCATCAAAGTTGTCCTTTATGATGCCCCTGCGCTTTAAGGATTCCGTACCCGCAAAGTGGAAATCACGAAGCTCCGGATTGTCCTTTAACTGATAAATGCCATATTTATCGGTATTACCATATAAAAGCTGTGCTTCCTTGTTTGCGCCGCTTTCTTCAAGTTCCTCCTGCATAGTCCGCAATGCACGTTCATTTTCCCAATCGCCTTTTTCTATGCCGAAGATACCCTCATGCTCTGTGATCTGCTTCCTGTCCTCCACTGTTGTTTCCGAACCGTCCTCATGGAGCAGGTACACAGGCAGGTCATGGTCAAAAAGCTCCAATGCCCTCTCCTGTGTCAATGGCAGCATTTCATTCCATGTATATCCATATTCCTCCATCTCTGATAAGCCGATCATAGGGTCAGGAAGTGCATCAATCTCTGCCTGTGCATCAATGACTGCAAGAGCGGCTCCCTGATTGCCCTCTGTTTCCTCATAATAGATATGCTCTGCAAGCTCCCTTGTCTTTTCCATGTCATTCAGCTTGTAGGCATAGTTTACAATCAGATTGCGTTCATCATCGGAAAAAGCGGTCTTGGCAAATTCCAGACGGTTGATGATGCCCTCCGCCTGCTGTGCCGGGGAAAGGTGGTGCATCATTACTACCTCTTTTTTATTCAGGTCAATCTCGAAGTCATTAAACTGCGGCATACCGGAATTTCTGCCGCCGCCCACAATGATAGGGATATAATCAGCCCCATAGCTTTCCAGACAATCATGGATATTTTTTCTATCCTTGACCTCCAGCTTTGTGAGCGCACCCATGATCTCCTGCACTTCCTCCGGTGTCTTGTTGGCAATACGCTCTACCT
The DNA here is from genome assembly GCA_002478505.1 of Lachnospiraceae bacterium UBA7481. Classification (GTDB taxonomy): domain Bacteria; phylum Bacillota; class Clostridia; order Lachnospirales; family Lachnospiraceae; genus NK4A136. The sequence continues at coordinate 2,539 of DLOP01000133.1, read as the reverse complement.
CAAAGCCATTGGAATGTATGACTTTCAAGATTACATCATCTGCCCCGATTGGTTCTTTTGCCTTTTCGTTCAGCTCCATTTCTGCCTTTAAGTCAATTATCTCGTTTGTATCAGTAATGTAACGGACATCAAGGTGGTACTCGCCAAATTCCCTCGTTTCCTCATTGGCGATCTCCGTTGTCCATGCGCCCCTGCTTTCCAGATATGCGGCAACACTCAGCCTGTCATTGTCATTCATGGCAGCGAGGGCTTCCACAACCTCCGCCGCATCCATTCCCCTGACATTTACAAGGCTGTATTCAGACAAATCGCTGTTCTGTATCAGCAGAAGGCTCTCCTTTTCCTGCTCCTGCATCATTTCCCGGTCACGCTGCAACTCTTTAAGCTGTTCCTCAATGCCCGTGATAAGCTCCGATGCAGTCCTGCGGATCGTATCAAGGGAAGATTTCAGTTCTTTCATATCCTTTCCGCTGCTCCACCCGGCAATATACCCGAAAGAATACTCCGACGTGTCTATGCCGAAATGCTGGCACACCGTATAGGCAATGCTCTCGGCTTCCACCTCTTTGGTATTCCTGTCCTTTGCCGGGGCAAGAATATCCTCCTTGTTGACTTCTTTACTATGCAGCATGGAATGGGCTGTTTCATGCACCATAGTTTTCAATGTCTGGCTCTCACTCATTCCCTCCTGCACCGCAATCCGGTTTTCTACTGTATTGAAATATCCCTTTGAATCGCCGGGAATGTCCTCAAAGCCGATAGGGGCAGGGGCAACATAGGTAACCGCCTTGATAAAGTCCTCATAGCCCTCTACTGTGGAAAGA
>DLOP01000133.1:0-1653 GCA_002478505.1 Lachnospiraceae bacterium UBA7481 | reverse complement strand
GAATTTTAACCTCGACTTCCTCTGTCTGCGGCATACCGTCCTTATCAAGCATAATCTCCCCGGTCACAGGGTCTAACTTGTCCCGTTCCTCTTTGATCTTATAAGGGGCAGGGGCAAGGATACGGATTCCTTTCTCCCCCTTGTTTACATGGCGGTTGAAATTCTTCTGCCACGCCTGATAACCCGCAACCAAGGTTGCCTCCGGTTTCTGCATGGCGATTAAAAGTGTGTTATTGAAACTGTAATTATGGAATTTTGACATGGTGGAAAGGTAACTTTTATACTTCTCACTCTCAAAAAGCTCCTTTAAGCCCTCCTCCAGCTTGTCAGTGATCTCTTTTACTTTCTGCTTTTCTGTTTTTACATCTGCCATATTTTTCTTTTTCCTTTCCCTGATAATGGCAGGAAAAAGGACAGCCCTGCGGCTGTCCTCTCCTGATTGGTTATAAAGTTTCTGATTTATCTTTTGCCTTTTTCGGCATGGCTTTTTCAGCATCTCCTCCGGCAGCTCTCACTTTGAATGCTTCCAGCTTTTCTTTCAACGATGCTTTCTGCACAGGCTTATCAGCCATTGAAGCCGTAAATTTCAGCCCCTGCGGATTGCCATTATCTACTGCATAGTTATGTCTTGCGTTTTCAACCGGATATGGTCTCGGCGTATCAGCAGCGTTTTCTTCCTCCGGTGCATCGTCCATGCCGAGTGCATCATTGCCCTTTTCGTCCATGTTGAGCAGGGCATTTAATGCCGAAAGGCGTTCCAGCTTCTCCGCAAGCTCAACTTCCTGTGCAAACGGCTTTGTGACCTCCACTTTTGCGGTTTCAAGCTGGCGCTCCACGTTTTCAAGTTTCGTCTGCGCTTCTGCAAGCTGTTTCGGCATGGATTCCAGAGCATGATTGATACGGGAAATATTGCCGAGCGGGTCAGAGCCGATCTCAAGATTATGGGAAAGCTGTCCCTTTAAATTCATCAAAAATTTGTGGTTAAGCGAATCAAAGGACACTGCCATCTTAAACCCGGCATATTCCCCCACTGTTGCAGGTACATTGACGGTTTTCATCTCCTTGCACATCTCCACAAGTGCGGTTCCGGCTTCTTTTCTGTCTGTATAAGACTTATCCCCGACTTTCATAAAAAACTGCTCCTTATCTGCCGGGAGATTTGCCTTTGCTGTCTGAATGTCAGCCTCCATGCCGCTAATCCTCTCTTTCAGAATGGCTATCTGCTGCGGATAATGCTTTGCGATATTATCCTCAAGACGGTATTTCTGGCTTGTATGGTTCGCTTTCATCAGCTTGAGTTTTGACACCTGAATATCGAGATCCATCTTTTCCTTGATGTAGGGATTGCCTGTTGCAAGGGCTTTTACCTCCGCATAAGTGAGCGCCGCTTCGTCCACATCCTCACAGCTCCGCACCGGAGATTTGCTCGTCATGATCTGTCCGATGAATTTCTGCTTGTTCTCAATAAGCTGCCACGAATAGCTGTCGAATGTGCCTTCTGTCACATACCGGAAGATCTTTACCTTTGGATTGAGATTGCCCTGCCTTAAAATACGCCCCTCCTGCTGTTCAATGTCGGACGGGCGCCACGGTACATCGAGATGATGTAAAGCAATCAATCTATCCTGCACATGGCATCCATTGTCACGATCG
>DLOP01000021.1:7034-7399 GCA_002478505.1 Lachnospiraceae bacterium UBA7481 | reverse complement strand
AGCCGTGCAGAAATATATGAGAGCTCATGACGATATTAAGAAGTTCCATGAGAAGGTGACGTTCCAGCTCAATGACACGCATCCTACGGTTGCTGTAGCAGAGTTAATGAGGATCCTGATGGATGAATATTATCTGACATGGGAGGAAGCATGGGACGTGACCACCAAGACCTGTGCTTATACGATTATGGCGGAAGCTTTGGAAAAATGGCCGATAGAGCTGTTCTCCCGTCTGCTTCCCCGTGTATATCAGATCATCGAGGAGATCAACCGCAGATTTATTCTTGATATAGAGCGTAAATATCCCGGAAATCAGGAGAAAGTCCGTAAGATGGCGATCATCTATGACGGACAGGTAAAGATGG
>DLOP01000021.1:3144-6847 GCA_002478505.1 Lachnospiraceae bacterium UBA7481 | reverse complement strand
TGGATCACGGATCTTGCAAAGATCAAGAAGTTAAAGGTTTATGCGGATGATGAGAAGGCTCAGCAGGAGTTCATGAACATCAAGTACCAGAATAAAGTAAGACTTGCCGCATATATCAAAGAGCATAACGGCGTGGAAGTCGATCCCAGATCGATCTTTGACGTACAGGTTAAGAGACTTCATGAATATAAGCGTCAGCTGTTAAATATCCTTCATGTAATGTATCTGTACAATGAATTGAAAGAGCATCCGGAGATGGATTTCTATCCGAGGACATTTATCTTTGGCGCAAAGGCAGCTGCCGGTTATATGAATGCGAAATTAACGATCAAGCTGATCAACTCCGTTGCTGATGTTGTCAATAATGACGCTTCTATCAACGGCAGGATCAAAGTCGTATTTATCGAGGATTACCGCGTATCCAATGCAGAAATGATCTTTGCGGCGGCGGATGTGTCTGAGCAGATTTCTACGGCAAGTAAGGAAGCATCCGGTACAGGTAACATGAAGTTTATGTTAAACGGCGCACTGACCATCGGTACCATGGACGGCGCTAATGTGGAGATCGTAGAAGAGGTCGGTGAGGAAAATGCATTTATCTTCGGACTTTCTTCCGATGAAGTTATTAAATATGAAAACTTTGGCGGTTACAACCCGATGGAGATCTTTAATAATGATCCGGACATCAGAAAGGTGCTGATGCAGCTGATCAACGGTGCATTTGCGCCGAATGATCCTGATATGTTCCGCCCGCTGTACAACTCCTTGTTGAATACGTTGAGCACTTCCAAGGCTGACACATACTTTATCTTAAAGGATTTTAAGGCGTATGCTGATGCGCAGAAGAAAGTGGAAGCTGCGTACCGCGACGAGAAGGGCTGGGCGAGAAGCGCGATCTTGAATACGGCTTGCTCCGGCAAGTTTACTTCCGACAGAACCATCAAGGAATATGTGGATGATATCTGGAAGCTGGATAAGGTTACGCTGCGGAAGAAATGATAATTTGATAATATGTTACTCTATGGAGAGGGACTGCGGCAGTGGTCCCTTTTTCCAAAATATCAAGACGTATTAAATATAAAAGAAATGGAGACGAGACTATGATAAAGTTACATGACAGCGGCGCATATCTGGTAAATGGTACGGAGCTTGTGGCTGATACGTCGGATGCCGTACGTGCGATTGCAGATAAGACCGGGAAGACGGTCACATGCGAGGATGCTAAAAAGGAAACGATTGCTTACGGCATTTTAAAGGAACACAATACTTCAGATAATATGGAAAAACTGAAGATCAAGTTTGATAAACTGACCAGCCATGACATTACGTTTGTGGGGATCATTCAGACGGCACGTGCGTCAGGGCTGCAGAAGTTTCCGATTCCCTATGTACTGACGAACTGCCACAATTCTCTTTGTGCGGTGGGTGGTACGATCAATGAAGATGACCATATGTTTGGACTGTCCTGTGCCAAGAGATATGGAGGCATGTATGTGCCGCCTCATCAGGCAGTCATTCATCAATTTGCAAGGGAAATGCTTGCCGGCGGCGGCAGGATGATCTTAGGATCGGATTCCCATACCAGATATGGCGCCCTTGGTACCATGGCCATGGGCGAAGGCGGTCCTGAGTTAGTGAAACAGTTGTTAAATCAGACTTATGATATCAATATGCCGGGTGTGATTGCGGTTTATCTGATGGGGGAACCGGTGAAGGGCGTTGGACCGCAGGACGTAGCGCTGGCAATCATTGGCGCAGTATTCAAGAACGGTTATGTGAAGAATAAAGTAATGGAATTTGTCGGCCCCGGCGTTGAAAAGCTGTCTGCGGATTTCAGGATCGGTATAGACGTTATGACGACGGAGACGACCTGTCTTTCTTCCATCTGGCAGACCGATGAGAAGATCCGGGAATTTTATGAGATCCATAAGCGTCCGGAAGATTATAAAGAGTTAAAACCCGGAGATGTGGCATATTATGACGGTGTGATCGAGGTAGATCTGTCAAAGATCAAGCCGATGATTGCAATGCCCTTCCATCCCTCCAATACTTATACCATTGATGAGCTGAATGCGAATCTTTTGGATATCCTGGATGACTGTGAGAAGAAAGCCCTTGTCAGTCTGGATGGCGCGGTTGAGTTTACCTTAAAGGATAAGGTGCGCAACAATAAACTTTATGTAGAACAGGGCGTGATTGCAGGCTGTGCCGGCGGCGGATTTGAGAATATCTGCGCGGCAGCGGATATCTTAAAAGGGTCCAGTATCGGACCGGACGAATTTACATTAAACGTTTATCCTGCATCTATGCCGGTATATATGGAACTGATCAGGAATGGCTGTGCTGCAACGATTATGCAGACAGGCGCAGTATTGAAGACAGCATTCTGCGGTCCCTGCTTTGGTGCGGGGGATACGCCTGCCAACGGTGCATTTTCCATCCGCCACTCCACAAGGAACTTCCCGAACAGGGAGGGTTCGAAGCTGCAGTCCGGACAGATTGCGTCCGTTGCATTGATGGATGCGCGTTCCATTGCTGCCACTGCTGCAAACAAAGGATATCTGACACCGGCCACAGAGATGCCGGATAAGATCGGAACATATAAATACTACTTTGATAAGACGATTTATGATAATCGTGTCTTTGATTCCAAAGGCGTGCCCGATCCGTCAGTCGAGATCAAATTTGGCCCGAATATTAAGGATTGGCCTGCGATGCCTGCGCTTCCGGAGAATCTTCTGCTTCGTGTGGTTTCCGAGATCCATGATCCAGTAACTACGACTGACGAGCTGATTCCGTCCGGTGAGACTTCCTCATATCGAAGCAATCCTTTAGGACTTGCAGAATTTACGTTGTCCAGAAAAGATCCTGAATATGTAGGGCGTGCAAAAGCGGTACAGAAAGCGCAGAAAGCGTTGGAAGCCGGAGAGTGTCCGAAGAGTACGCTGGAAGGCTTGCCTGAGATTATGGATGTAGTGAAATCATCTTTTGAAGGAGTCAACCACAATACGCTGGGAATCGGATCTACAATCTTTGCAGTAAAGCCGGGGGATGGTTCTGCCAGAGAGCAGGCTGCCAGCTGTCAGAAGGTGCTTGGGGGCTGGGCGAATATTGCCAATGAATATGCCACAAAGCGTTACCGCTCCAACCTGATCAACTGGGGCATGCTGCCGTTGGTTATTCCGGAGGGAGATCTTCCTTTTCAGAATATGGATTATATCTTCCTGCCGAAGATCAAGGAAGCGGTGGAAAACAAGGCTGATAAGATCAAGGCATATGTGGTAAAGAATGGTCAGACAACAGAATTTACCATGACGCTTGGCGACATGACGGATGAGGAACGCCAGATCATATTAAAAGGATGCCTGATCAATTATAATCGTGTATGATGCACTGCGGATTAGAATCGGCGGGTAGTCAATAGTCTTTTTATGCTGTTTGAAAAAAATAGAATAAATTATTTCCGCCCTGCGACCGATATAAAGGTTACAGGGCGGTTTTTATGGAGTAAGGACTGCTTCCTGAATAACGAATTCGTGCAGGGACATGATTGAAACATGATCAGTTTCATATGCATCCGCGCCATGGGCGTGTCATATGCCGGTGACGTATTTTATGTTGGAGACATAAAGATGCAGGTCTTGGATCAGACGAAGGATAGCGGGAAATTGATACGGCAGATTTATATAACAGATCGGAAGAG
>DLOP01000021.1:0-3111 GCA_002478505.1 Lachnospiraceae bacterium UBA7481 | reverse complement strand
GATCATGGAGATGTCCGCATGAGGGAAGGAAGGAAATATGATCATTGGTTCCAGCAATGTGCAGATGGGATCAGCAAGGAAGTATGAAACAAAAGAGAAGCAAAGACAGACGGCATGGATTGCAGGCGTTAATGCACAGAAAGCAGGTAGTGTCGGTACGGTGGTTGGATTTGCAGGACAGCAGGCGACGCTGAGCATGGGAAGATGGAATAAAAACAGCTATTTTACTGACATGCTGAAAAGTAATGCTCAGGATAGTGTTACGGCTGAGATGGAGCAGTCCATGTTAGGGCGTAAGGGGCAGATCACAACAGGAAATATAACGTCAATAGAAGATCGCGCTTCTTTGAGGCAGATCAGGGAACATGCGCTTTTTTATCTGTTAAGGCATCTGAATGATCTGATGAGCGGACGCGTCAGCAGGAGCAGTCAGTGGTTTGGGGGCGAAAGCTACAATATGTCTGGTAACGCAGTGCAAATCGGCGCTATCCAGAACGAGTATTCTTATGAAGAACAGGAAGATACTGCATTTTCCACAAAAGGCAAGGTGGTAACGGCGGACGGTCGGGAGATCGAGTTNNTTTCACAGTTAAATTCCGGCAGCGGTTATCTGGCTCTGGATAAGAATGGCGACGGTGAGATCAATGACGGATCGGAGCTGTTTGGTACGAAATCAGATCCTTCGTCCAGATCAATAGCTTGCTCCAGATCGCGTCATTTTCATCGATCCAGCCGTTGCGATCCGCTGGTTATCAATCTGGACGGCAATATCGCTAATGTCAGTGATCAGAAATTTATGTTTGACATTGATGCGGACGGTATTTTAGACAGTATTTCACAGTTAAATTCCGGCAGTGGTTATCTTGCTCTGGATAAGAATGGCGACGGTATCATCAATGACGGATCGGAGTTGTTTGGTACGAAATCAGGAAATGGTTTTGCTGATCTGGCAGCTTATGACGACGACGGCAACGGCTGGATCGATGAAAACGACGCGATCTGGAGCAAGCTTTTGATCTGGACGAAGGATGAGCATGGCAAGGATGTGCTTTATCATTTAAAGGACAAAGGAGTAGGAGCAATCTGTCTGGAAAGCGTTGATACGGAATTTTCTTTAAAATCATTAAAAGATAATGCATTGAACGGAAAAATCAGAAAGACGGGCATGTTCTTATATGAAAACGGCACGGCGGGGACGGTGCAGCATCTGGATATTGCAAGATAGCTTTGAAAAAATTCTTTTATAAAGCATCAGGCTGATTGTAACATTTTCATTTGATAAGGTATATTATAAATATGACAGAATATTTTGAATAATGAAAATGAAGTTTAAGAAAATGCGTAAATTAGCCTTACAAATTTCCAATAAACCGTTGGAAAGCATAAAAAAAATGATGCCGGTTTTGAAAATAACCGGCGTCATTTTTTGTCTTGTCCTGTTTTTGCCATATATTATAACCGTTTTTGGAAGAGGAGTTGAGGAAGCGGAAAAACTTCCTTTGTTGACGGGACCGGAAATTACAATTTTGACGGAAAAAGGAACACAGTACATACCGACAGATGAATATCTTTGCGGTATTCTGGCACAGTATTATGATAAAGGATATACCAGGGAAGAGTTAAAAGCTATCAGCATTATATTAAGAAGTAATTTTTTGTACAATCTGGAAAATGGGAAAAAATTTTATGATATATGGTCATATCAGGATCGCATGGAATTTTGGGGTCAGAATTTCTTAAATTATGAAAAGGAAATCAGAAATATTATTTCAGAAACAGCAGGAAAAATACTGCTAAAAAACGGAAAAATAGAAGAAGTTACCATATGTGATCTTTTACATAACGGACAGAACTATGAAACCATTTTGAAAAATAATTATGCTGATTATGCAATCTATCAATACTTTTGAATAAAGCATTGCATTTGGGTAAAAATATCTATTGAGATTGATTTGGAAGATGTCAATGGACATCCGATGGGATTTCCATGGACATTCCATGGAATTTGATATTTTTAAGGAGGATGCAATGAAAAAAAACAGGAAGTCCGGATTACGGAAAGAACGGATTATCATGCTTGCTGCGTCAGCGTTTATATTAACAGCGTTGACGATGACAGGAATCTATGTTAATCAAAGAAATACACAGGATAATGATCAGAATCGAATCGATCTAAACGAATTAAATAGAGAAATACAAAATCAAACAAATGATATTGCAGATCAGATCGCAGGACTTCAGCCGCAGAATCCGTCGGATGATCTGGATGTAGAGATCAATTATGAAGAAACCAATACCAGTGATATTGTTTTGCCGGTAGAGGATCGGGAGATGTTAGGACAAGGTGCAAATGCGGCGGATAATCATGATTTTGATCAGGCGGGGGATGCGCTGCACCCTGAAACCAATTCGGAGATTGCGGCGAATACAGCGCACGAGTCTGCAGAAGAGCGGACACAGAAGCCGGAACCCGTGCTGCATTTTTCGGAAAATGATGCTCTGGCGTGGCCGATCGTGGGCAATATTCTTATGAACTACAGTATGAATCAGGTTATATATTATAAAACGTTGAATCAGTATCGTTATAATCCTTCTGTTGTGATCGAAGCTACGGTTGGGGAACCGATTACGGCTGCGGCTGATGGTAAAGTTGTCTCTATCAGGCAGAATGTGGAAACAGGAGGGACAATCGTATGCGACCTCGGAGACGGATATCAACTGACTTACGGACAATTAGAAAATTATGCGGTTTCTGAGGGCGATTATGTGGAAAAAGGCGATATTCTGGGTTTTGTAGCGGAACCTTCGATCTTTTATTCGGAAGAAGGCTGTAATGTATATTTTAAAATGACCAAGGATGGGGAACCGGTGAATCCCTTGAATATCATGCAATAAGTGTGAAAAGCACTTCTAATGCTTGTGCCATTGGGCACTTCGCAAAGAAGTGCTATGTTTCACACCGAAAAACGCAAAAGCAGACTTGTCTGCTTTTTAACGGCAGTTTTTCATTTTGATTTGAGTCGCAGTAGAGCTGCAGCATGGAGGTTAGATTGAAAAATAAGATTGATATCTTATTTTTCAATCGGCAATTTGAGTCAGAGCCTCAAATTG
>DLOP01000176.1:4286-4422 GCA_002478505.1 Lachnospiraceae bacterium UBA7481 | reverse complement strand
TTTTTGATCGGTAAATTATTAAGTAATAATCTGATCAATCTGGGAATATACGATATATTAAATGACGGGCTGGTATCCGCAGGAAAGAGTCTTGCTAAGATCGAAGAGATTGAGCCGGAGCCGTCTCTTGGCAACG
>DLOP01000176.1:2500-4215 GCA_002478505.1 Lachnospiraceae bacterium UBA7481 | reverse complement strand
GATTATTTAAGCAGGTCTTTAAAAGGAATATGCAGACGGCGGAGAAAAATGACTGGATCGAGGACAACTCTTGGCTGAACAAGACAGATGTGACATTTACCGTGCAGTTTGGTAAGCAGAAGGTAAAATCAAGACTTTATGATATTGATGTGGCAGGATATCATCAGGGGATCAATAAGCTGCATCTGTTTGATCTTGAGAGCGTGGATGAAGGGATCGTAACGAAGGGGATCGATTTTGATAAGACAAAGATCAAGAAGAACCTGACATTGTTTNNAGTATTTTATGGTGAGCAACGGTGCGCAGCTGATCATCAAAGAGCTGAAGGAGCAGGGCAGGGACCTGCATAAGATGAACCAGTCGTCACCTTCTGCTTACCGAACTGCACCGTAAATGTCACATCCGTCTTATTCAGCCAGGAATTGTCTTCGATCCAGTCATTCTTTTCCGCCGTCTGCATATTCCTCTTAAAGACCTGCTTAAATAATCTTTTTGTATCCGGATGATTCCGATGAGGCAGGCAATCTGCTGAGGATCTATCAGCAGTATTTTATGGTGAGCAACGGCGCGCAGCTGATCATCAAGGAGCTGAAGGAGCAGGGCAAAGACCTGCATAAGATGAACCAGTATGCCGCGATCCAGATCAATGATACGCATCCGACGATGGTCATTCCGGAGCTGATCCGTATATTGACGGAACAGGAAGGATTTGGTTTTGATGAAGCTGTCAATGTGGTCAGCAAGACCTGTGCTTATACGAACCATACGATCCTGGCTGAAGCATTGGAAAAATGGCCGTTAAAATATCTGAAGAAAGTAGTTCCGCAGCTCGTACCGATCATTCAGGAACTGCATGAGCGTGTGGCTAAGAAGTACAAGGATGAGCGCGTATGGATCATCGATCGGGAGAAACGGGTGCATATGGCGCATATTGATATCCACTATGGCTTTGCGGTGAACGGCGTGGCAGCGATCCATACCGATATCTTAAAACAGACAGAGCTTGCGCCCTTTTACAAGATCTATCCGAAGAAATTTAATAATAAGACCAACGGCATCACCTTCCGCCGCTGGCTCCTTTCCTGCAACCATGAGCTGGCTGATTATCTCACTTCGCTCATTGGCGACGGCTATAAGACGGATGCAAAGGAGCTGGAAAAGCTGCTGGAATATAAGGGAAGCAGAAAAGTTCTGGACCAGCTGGAATCTATTAAGATGCAGAAGAAGCTTCAGCTCTGTGATTATGTAAAGAAGCATGAGAAAGTGACGTTGAATCCCGATTCCATCTTTGACATCCAGATCAAGCGTATGCATGAATATAAGCGCCAGCAGATGAATGCGCTATATATCATCCATAAATACCTGGAGATCAAGTCGGGGAAAAAGCCGGAGCGTCCGATTACATTTATCTTCGGTGCAAAGGCGGCGCCTGCATATGTCATTGCGCAGGATGTTATCCACCTGCTTCTGGTGATGCAGAAGATCGTCAATGAGGACCCTGAGGTCAATCAGTACATGCAGGTGTTATTTGTAGAGAATTATAATGTCTCTTACGCGGAGAAGCTGATCCCGGCGTGCGATATCTCAGAGCAGATTTCCCTTGCAAGCAAGGAAGCTTCCGGCACCGGCAATATGAAATTCATGGTTTTTGCCTGACTTGATCTCCAGATATTTATGGATGATATACAGCGCGTTCATCTGCTGGCGCTTATATT
>DLOP01000176.1:2269-2488 GCA_002478505.1 Lachnospiraceae bacterium UBA7481 | reverse complement strand
GGTCATCAAGCATTACGAAAAGGCGGATTATGTATCCCGCAAGTTCTATGAAAAGGATCCTGTGATCCGTGAAGCGGTGGATTTCATCATCGGTGAACAAGCGTTAAAGGCGGGCAATAAAAAGTCTCTGGAGCGGCTGTACAATGAGCTGCTGAATAAAGACTGGTTTATGACGCTGTTAGACCTGAAGGAATACATCAGGGTAAAGGATAAAGCCCT
>DLOP01000176.1:0-2240 GCA_002478505.1 Lachnospiraceae bacterium UBA7481 | reverse complement strand
ATATCGCGAAGGCGGGCTTCTTCTCATCTGACCGGACGATTGCAGAGTATAACAGGGATATCTGGAAATTAAAATAGAAGCAGCAAACGGTAATCAGGGCAAAATGGATGGCGACCTCCCGGAGGCGCCAAACCTTTAGAAAGGAAGCGTAATATGAGAAAAAGCGGAATCTTACTTCCGATATCAAGTCTNNACTCTATCTCTTCCTGATATTCCGGATCGTCTCTGTATCTCCTTACCGCAGTCTCCGTGTGAAGCTTAATATCCTCCGGCCATGTCATATAGCGGTTGCCTTGATGCGCTGTCTTAAGCGCCATAAACAGGGCGAAATCATCCAGCCAGAAACTGTTCTTCTCGCCGGTCAGTATTACTGGCAGGTTCTGCCTTTGGGACCTACCGGCTATGGAGATTCACCGTACCAGTCATTTTCCACATTTGCGGGCAACCCGTATTTTATTGATCTGGAAAAGCTGATCGAATATGGATGGCTGAAGAAAGAAGAATGTGATGAGGTTGATTTTGGACACAATAGAGAAAAGATCATTTATGAGAAGATCTACCGCGGCAGATTTAAGCTTTTAAAGAAGGCATTTCAAAGAAGCGGCTGCGCCGATAAAGAGGAAAATGAAAAGTATCGGGAATTTGTGGAGAAGAACAGCTTCTGGCTGGAGGATTACGCTCTGTTTATGGCACTTAAGACAGCGCATCAGGGCAGGGGCTTTATGACATGGCCGGAGGATATCAGACTTCATACGGAGACTGCGGTAAGGAAATACAGAAACGATTCAGAATATCAGGAAGAGATAGAGTTCCAGAAATTCATGCAGTATCTGTTTTTCAGTCAGTGGTTTGAATTAAAGCAGTATGCCAATCAAAAAGGGGTGCAAATCATCGGGGATATCCCGATCTATGTCGCGCTTGACAGCGCGGACACCTGGGCGAATCCGGAGATGTTTCTGCTGGATGAGAAGCATATTCCCATCGCTGTGGCCGGATGCCCGCCGGATTATTTTTCCAAGACGGGGCAGCTTTGGGGCAATCCGCTGTACCGATGGGATTACCACAAGGAAACAGGCTATGCATGGTGGATGAGGCGTCTGGAGCAGTGTTTTGCCATGTATGACGTTGTACGTATCGATCATTTCAGGGGATTTGACGAGTATTACTCTATCCCTTACGGGGACAAGACAGCGGAATTCGGCCACTGGGTAAAGGGTCCCGGTTATGATCTTTTTCAAACAATGAAAAAGAAACTTGGAAAATATCCGATCATTGCGGAAGATCTCGGATTTCTGACGCCCGGTGTGAAAAGGCTGGTGAAGAAGACCGGCTATCCGGGCATGAAGATCTTGGAATTTGCATTTGATTCCAACGAGGATAATGATTATCTGCCGCATAATTATGATAAAAACTGCGTCGTCTATACCGGTACGCATGACAACGATACCACCCTCGGCTGGTTTAAGACCTTGAAAAGGGCAGATAAGGCGTATGCACGGAAATATCTGAATAACAGCAGACCGTCCAAGATCAACTGGGATATGATCCGTCTTGCTCTGGCAAGCGTTGCGGATACGGCGATCATTCCGATGCAGGATTACCTCTCCCTTGGAAGCGAGGGGCGGATCAATACCCCTTCCACCCTTGGCAATAACTGGGACTGGCGGATGAAAGAGGACGTCTATACGGCTGCTCTGGCTGAAAAGATCTATGAGATGTGTAAGTTATATAAACGCATAGATGACTAACGGGAGCGTTTACTCATATTGCTGTTATGATAGGCAGGCTGATCGGTGACGTCTTCCCGAAACCATTCGGGCATCTGATAAGCGTCAGCGGNNCATGCTTTCAAATTCTACCTCCGCTAAGACCAGCGGGGCAAACGGTTTGTCAAATACATCCAGCTCGATGGTATGGACGCCGTCAGAGTCTGGGATCAGATAACGTGTTTTGGAAATGATATTGCCGTCCGCTTTTTCTTTTAAATGTTCATAAGCGGACTGATTCAACGGCAGATTGGCCTCTTCTCTCGCGAGGAGGCCTTTTCCTTTATAGGTCATATAATATTCCTCATCTTGTCTGCGGACTCTGACCACCGGATCGGTACACAGGTACGCCTGTTCGATGATGTGGAACGGATATTCTTTTAAGTTTTCCGGAAGCTTCTTGATCAAAAATTTGCGTTCAATTTCCATACTGTATGTCCTTTCATGTTTGTGTATCAGCGCCTATGACAGCCT
>DLOP01000067.1 GCA_002478505.1 Lachnospiraceae bacterium UBA7481 | reverse complement strand
CGATCGAGCCTGCTGTGGCGGGAGGTGCACAGGAGTCTACAAAGGTATATTATACCGGGCTCGCAGAAAATATCACGGAAATCACGGGAAGGCTGTTGGAGCATAATGTAACGGTACAAAGTCAGGTAGAGGATGGAAGCAGTATTTTAATTTCTTTTCTGCTGACTTATGTGGTGCCGGTCATTTTAATGTGGGTATTGCTCAGCTTTTTATTCCGCAGAATGACGAAGAGCGGCGGTATGGGCTTTGGCGTAGGAAGGAGCAACGCCAAGGTCTATGGAGAAAAAGAAACAGGTGTGACCTTTGTAGATGTAGCCGGTGAGGATGAAGCAAAGGAATCTCTGGTGGAGGTAGTGGATTTTCTGCATAATCCGGAGAAATACAGCAAGATTGGCGCGAAGCTTCCTAAGGGTGCGCTGCTTGTGGGCCCTCCGGGAACCGGTAAGACGCTGCTGGCAAAGGCTGTGGCGGGAGAGGCAAAAGTTCCGTTCTTTTCTCTTGCCGGCTCTGATTTTGTAGAGCTGTATGTAGGCGTGGGCGCGTCCCGTGTCCGTGATCTTTTTAAAGAAGCGGAGAGAAATGCGCCGTGTATCATATTTATTGATGAGATCGATGCCATCGGACGAAGCAGGGATTCTAAGTATGGCGGAGGTAATGAGGAACGGGAACAGACATTGAACCAGCTGCTTTCCGAAATGGACGGATTTGACGGAAAGAAGGGCATTATCATCTTGGCGGCAACCAACCGACCGGAGATATTGGATAAGGCATTGCTCAGACCGGGACGGTTTGACCGGCGTATCATCGTTGAAGAACCGGATCTTAAAGGACGTGTTGAGATCTTAAAGGTTCATGCGAAGAATGTCAATATGGATGAGACGGTAGATCTGGACGCGATCGCTCTGGCGACAGTCGGTGCGGTAGGTTCCGATCTGGCAAATATGATCAATGAGGCGGCGATTCTTGCTGTAAAGAACAAACGGGAATATGTCAATCAGCAGGATCTCTTAAATGCTGTGGAGCTTGTCAGTATGGGCAAGGAAAAGAAAGACCGTATCTTATCGGCAAAAGAACGGAAGATCGTCAGCTATCATGAAGTAGGACATGCACTGATCAGTGCATTGCAGAAAAATTCCGAGCCGGTGCAGAAGATCACGATCGTGCCGAGAACGATGGGAACACTGGGATATGTGCTGAGCTATCCGGAGGAGGAAAAGTTCACCCAGACGGAGAAAGAACTGCGTGCAGAGCTGGTCAGCTTATTTGGCGGACGTGCGGCGGAAAGCATTGTATTTGACACGGTAACTACCGGCGCGTCAAATGATATTGAAAAAGCGACTAAGATTGCCAGAGCGATGGTGACAAGGTTCGGTATGAGCAAACGGTTTGGACTGATCGGTTTGGAAACAGTGGAAAGTCAGTATCTCGATCACCGTGCAGCGCTCAATTGTGCAGATGAAACGGCGGCAGCGATCGATGAAGAAGTCATGAAGATCTTAAAAGAAAGCTATAAGGAGGCAAAGAAGCTTCTAAAGGAGAATCGTCAGGTCATGGATAAGATCGCTGATTACCTGATTGAGAAAGAGACGATTACCGGACATGAATTTATGGAGATTTTCTGCCGCGAAAAGGGAATTCCTATGCCGAAGAAGGATAAAGGAGAGGAAAGTCTCAAGAAACTGAGAAAAGACAGGGAATCTTCTGAAGAAAATATCCAGACACCAGCAGAGAATATACAGAATGGATCGGAGAGTGGATTGGATACATTTAACAGAAATTTCTCGATTTTGGGGGCAGGAATATCGTCCTTGCAGAGCGGAGGATTGCCGCAGATGCCCGTTAATAAAGGAGATACGGAGAATCAGCAGACGATAGGAACGAAGATTGATATTGCTGTAGGAGATAACACAGACAGAATCTCTCAACCTCAGACAAATAGCACAGTAGAAGATACGGAAAGCGATGATTCATCGAAGGCAGGGTCTAACGATACGGAAGAGTCTGCGGATAAAGGATCGGAGAACATGACTGAGTCGGAAAAGAAATATGCGTCTATGTTGAAAAACAGACAATTTCAGCCGGAAGATGACAAGTCGTCATCATAACGCAGGGAAACGATATGGTAGGATTTCATGGATGAAGAAAAGCGCTTTGATATTAGCGAGGAATTGAAAAAACTTCCGGATAAACCGGGCGTATATCTGATGCACGATCAGTTTGATACGATTATTTATGTAGGTAAGGCCGTAAACTTAAACAACAGGGTGCGGTCTTATTTTCGTGAGAAGATCGGGCGGGGACCAAAGATCGATAAGATGGTCAGCCTGATCGAGCGATTTGAATATATTATTACGGATACCGAACTGGAAGCGTTGGTATTGGAAAATAACCTGATCAAGGAATACCGTCCCAAATACAATACGATGCTTAGGGATGATAAAACCTATCCTTACATCAAGGTCACGATAAATGAGGCATATCCGAGGATCTATTTTTCCAGAGAGATGAAAAAAGACAAGGCAAGGTATTTCGGACCCTATACCAGCGCGGCGGCGGTTAAGGATACCATTGACCTGATTAATAAATTATACAGACTGCGTACCTGTACCCGCAGTCTGCCAAAAGACTGTGGAAAAGGAAGACCTTGTCTGAATTATCATATCGGGCAGTGCAGCGGAGCATGTACGGGAGAAATTTCCGAAGAGCAGTATCAGGAGCAGTTAAAAGGGGCGCTGGATTTTTTGAATGGTAATTACACGCCGATTCAAAGGGAGCTTCGGGAGAAGATGCAGGCGGCATCGGAAGCGATGCAATATGAAGAAGCCATAAAATACAGAGATCTGCTGGAAAGTGTCATGAATGTATCACAGAAGCAGAAGATAGAAGACAGTGCGCAGGGAGATAAGGATGTGGTTGCACTGGCAAGGGATGAACATGATGCTGTGGTGCAGGTGTTCTTTATCCGTGCCGGCAGGATGGTGGGCAGGGAGCATTTTTATATGACGCATACGGAGGATGAAGCGGCCTCCGATATTATGACCAGTTTTTTGAAGCAGTTTTATGCCGGGACGCCGTTTATCCCGAAAGAAATTATGCTGCCGGAAACGACGGAGGAGCAGACGGTCATTGAGAACTGGCTGACTGAGAAAAAAGGAAGCAGGGTATATCTTCGCACGCCCAAGATCGGACAGAAGGAAAAACTGGTAGAACTGGCAGCCAAGAATGCTGCGCTGGTCTTAAATCAGGATAAGGAGAGAATAAAACGTGAAGAAGGCAGGACCATCGGTGCGGTGAAGGAGATACAGGAATTGTTGTCCCTGGAAGGTATCGTGCGGATGGAGGCATATGATATTTCCAATATCAGCGGTTTTGAAAATGTGGGTTCCATGGTGGTCTATGAAAAAGGAAAGCCTAAGAGGAGCGACTACCGTAAATTTAAGATAAAAACGGTTGCAGGACCGGATGATTACGCCTGTATGAGGGAAGTGCTGACGAGGCGATTTTTGCATGGTCTGGAGGAGAAACAGATTTCACGGATGCAGGATGAAGATACACGCAAGTTTAACAGATTTCCCGACCTGCTTCTCATGGATGGCGGCCGGGGACAGGTGAATATAGCATTGGAAGTTTTAAAGGAGCTGAATCTGGATATTCCGGTATGCGGTATGGTCAAGGATGATAACCATCGGACAAGGGGATTATATTATCACAATAAGGAGATTCCGATTGACCGCGGCAGCGAGGGATTTAAGCTGATTACCAGGATCCAGGATGAAGCGCACAGGTTTGCCATCGAATATCATCGTTCCCTACGGACGAAGGATCAGGTACATTCCGTGCTGGATGATATCCCCGGTATCGGACCGTCAAGAAGACGCAGCCTGATGAAAGCGTTTGATACGCTGGAAGATATTAAAATGGCAGCAGTAGAGGAGATCATGGAGAGAGCAGGCCTACCGCGGGGCGCGGCGGAGAAGGTGTATGCGTTCTTTCATAAATAGATAAAATTTAATCCTTGCAACTCTTTTTCCATAGTTGAATAAATTGTCATATTAGATTATAATTTAGTTAAATTAAATGTATCTGAGGTGCTTTGCAAAAACTATATACAGGTATAAGTTGTGCAAAAAAATATTATTGCAAAAAAAATAATAATTGGACTTGGTGCAGTTGGAAAATCATTTCTTAGAATTATTAAAGAGAATGATATGTTCCATTCAGAGGAGTTTTATTGTATAGATTATACTGATGAGGCTGGGGAATATTTTACCTGCATGGGTGGCAGGGATAGCCATTATATATCCTGCAAGCTCGAAAGAGACAATTATGAATCTGCTCTTAATATTGCAGAACAAGGTGATTACATACTTGATTTTGCAATCAATGTGAAGAATCTGGATATGCTTGATTATTGTATGAGGAGTAAGATACATTATCTTTCGCTGGCAGATGCAAGCTGGTTTCCTGATCCGGCATGGATTAATACGTTTCAACATTATAAGGATTATAGAAATATCAGAAAAAATATAAAAGATAATACTTTTCCAACATGTATTGTGGAATTCGGCATGAATCCCGGTCTTGTATCATGCTTTATGAAGCAGTGTATTGACAAGATCATAGAGAAAGATGAGTCATCATATATTAGTAAGCATAGAGAAGGTCTAAAGAAGCTGCTTGAAGAAAATAAATACAATGAAGTGGCCATGAAGATAGGCTTAAAATATGTGGTTGAGATAGATAATGATAATCAACAGTTTAATGTGACAGAAGAAGAGAAAACTGTATATTCACCATGGTGCCCTTTTGCATATCATATGGAGACATTAGCTGTTCCTGAGATATATTTTGGAACCAAGAGGGAGTTTTACCTTCATGACTACCTGAGCGATTGCGATCATAAGGATTACTTTGTGGCATTAACAAAAACAGGTATTACTTGTAGGGAAGATATCTATTCTCCGCAAGGCAAGGTCAATGGTTTTTTATCTACACATGAAGAAATATTCTCTATGGGAGATTATCTAAGAGTAAATAAATATAAGCCCACAGTTTATTTTGTTTATTCTCCTTGTGAGTTGGCAGAGAAAACGGCGCTTGCCTGTATGAATATAAACGAAGCCAATTATCAGATACTTAATCAGTCCGATTATTTATCCGGTGGAGAATCCATAGGTGTAATACTACAGGGAAAAAGATTCAAAACCCGTTATTTTGGTAATTACCTGAGTGGCGAGGGTCTAGCTGAAACAGCCACTGTCTTACAGGTGAGCGCTTCTGCATATGCAGCATATAAATATATGCTGGAGCACCCGGATAATGGCTTGATGTTTCCGGAGGATCTGCCGCATAGGGACTTATTAAATACAGCGCGCCGGTATTTAAAGGAATATATTGATGTGGAGTGTCCGAGTATCTCTCCACAATATGGATTAGAGCCAAGAGAAAAGAAAGGATTTAAAAAAGCATAAAGGAGGAACATTCATGATTTCATGTCCAGGTTGCGGACAAGGCATGCGCTTTGATCCCAAAATTCAGATGATGTATTGCGATTATTGTGAAACAAAGCTTGAGCCGGATCTTGTGAAGGTCGGTACTACGGCCAGTGGAAATAATGAGCCACTCATTATTGAAAGCAAATTATTTGCATGTCCACAGTGTGGCGGAGAGATATTAAGCGATCAGGATACTGCAGTTACATTCTGTAGCTTTTGTGGTATGTCTGTTGAGCTTCAGGGACGAACAGTCCAGATGCTGGCCCCGTCAAGAATCATTCCATTTAAGTGTGTTAAGGATACATGTGCCAAGTCATATGCCAAATTTATTAAGAAGGCCATATTTGCTCCATCCTATTTAAGAGAAGAAGCACAGCTGCAAAAGTTAAGAGGTATTTATATGCCTTATTGGACATATGCATTTGAGATTAATGATATAGTAACTTACGAAGGAACAACCTCTCATAGATCCGGCGACTATATTATTACAGATCATTATTTGCTTACGGCAACTCCAATCGGCAGCTATGATGGTATTTCTTATGACGCGTCATCAAGCTTCTCAGATGAAATCAGTCAGGCAATCGGACCGTTTAATATCAGAGACAGCAAGCCATTCTCTGTTGCGTATATTGGTGGTTTTTATGCAGATACGGCAGATGTAGATGCTTTTATATATGAAGATGACGCCAGAAGTGTGATAGCAAAGGATATTGATTCAAAGATTAGAAAGATACCGGCTTTTGCCAGGTATTCTATATCATCGGGAACAGGACAGATAGGATCAAAGTTAGGAGTAAAGGCCGAGGAGATGGCTTACTTCCCGGTATATTTCCTTGCCAATCGTCATAAGAATGGTTTGGTCAGCTATGCTGTCATCAATGGACAGACAGGTAAGGTAGCAGCGGATGTTCCCATTGATTATAAGAAATATATTATAGGATCGATTATTCTTGCGCTTCCTATCATGGGTATCCTTGATTTATTCCTGGTTCTTAGACCGGATGCGCTTACAATGGTGGCAATTGTATTTGCAATTATCAGTCTGTTGATTTCTAATAGTGAATTAAATCAGTTATATACAAGAAATCTTAATCTCAATGACCGGGGATTATTGGCAGCCATAAAGAAGAGAAAGGAAGATGAGAGACTAAGAGAAGAAAAACTTCAAGCAGAACTCCAAGCCATGGGTATAGGCGGCGGTATGGTAGATAGCACGGTGGATAGCACAGTAAATAGTACGATGGATGGTACAGTAAATAGCACGGTGGATAGCACAGTAAATAGCACGATGGATAGTACAGTAAATGGTACTGTGAATGCAGGCAATTTATCTAATGTAAATACCGCGAAAAAGGCATCATCAACAAAGGCGCTGAAAACGATAACCGATATATTATTGACTATAGGTTGGATGTCTATATTTGTAACAGTGGTAGGAGGCTTTACGTTTTTCCCATTCATAATCTTTGCAATATATGCTATATTAACAATAATTAGGAAATCTATTGATTCAGGGGCAGGTTCTGCGGATAATACGGGCGTTATGGCAAAGCAGCCATTCAAGGAGAAGTTGCCTGTATTTTGTAAGCCTTTTATCGCAATTGTCATAGGTCTATTGTTATTGCTCATTAAGCCTTATCAGGATGAGATTTATTATGCTGTCAGTTTTGTGATCATGGCTGTGGTAATATTCTCTTTTTCAGATGTGGTGAAGCTTCATAACAAGCTTACACTTCGTAAGCCAAAACAGTTTAACAAGAGAGGAGGAGATGAAAATGCTGCAACGTTCTAAGGTGAGTTTACAATCATTAATAATCATCCTGCTTGTTTGTATGATCATGCCGCTTAATGTTATGGCAAAAGATGATGACGACGATTATGATGATGATAATTATTATTATTATAATGAAGAGACCGGATATGAAGCATATATAATTGATGAAGATGAATGGCTTACTGAAAGAGAACATGAAAAGCTTATTGAGCAGATGAAAGGCATTACCGAATTTACCAATGTAGTATTCCACGCAGATGAAACTGTTACTTATGATTCAGAATCATATTCTGAAAAACTTAGTGTAAATACAATGCGGGACTTATTTGGTAATGAATCTGCAGTCATATATCACATGGATGAATATTATGATTATATAGCTTCGCAGGGTAGTGCGCAAAAGGTTATCACTTCAGCAAAAGCCCGTTCCATTGCAGATAATGTTTATAGATATTCTATACATGATGATCAGTTATATAAGGCAGCCAGTGTTGCTTTTGAGCAGATTGAAGATCTTTTCAATGGCAGAAAGATTGCGGAGCCAATGAAATATATCTGTAATACATTTATAGCTATATTCATAGCTTTAATAGTTAACTATTTTATTGTAAGCAGTAAATCTAAGCTTAAGAAAGCTACCGTTAATGATATTATCATGGGTTCTGTATATGACCTGGGTATTAAAGACGTAAATGCAACACATATCAGAACCGATAGATGCTATTCGCCACGTTCTTCCGGAAGCAGTGGAGGTCATGGCGGCGGCGGTCATGGCGGCGGTCACAGCGGTGGTGGCCATGGATGATAAATAAACTAAAATATGCTCTGTTGCCTGGAAAGTTTCGCCGGAAATGGAATTATGATGACTATCTATATTATCGCATGCAGGAAATGTCCATAAAAGATATAGATTTATTGATGACTCCAATTGAGCTTGACACAGCAGAGCGCCAATTAAATAGTGATTCGATAAGACATATATTTAATAGTAAAAGAGCATTTTATGTTGGCTTCAAAGAGTTCATCATACGAGATGTCCTTTTTGGATATGATTATTCTTTTCAAGATTTTAAGGTTTTCATAGATAAACATAAAAAGATTATCATCAAGCCAAATGATATGTATGCAGGTATAGGAATATATCTTCTGGAACTTGAGGGGGATGTTTTTAAGATAACACTTGGCTCCAAGAATACTTCAGAAGTAAGTCTTAATACCTTTACTAATGGATATGAATCCATTCAGAATGTATATGATTTTTGTATAGACAATCATTATTGTATAGAGGAATATGTTACAGGACACAGTTCATATCAAGATATAGCCCCTTCATCCCTTAATACGATTCGTGTAACTACATATATAAATGATGAGAATAAAATTAGTATTCTATTTATAGTCAATCAATTTGGATATAATGGAAGCATTGTAGATAATAATGAGGATTGTTGTATTTGGGCGCTTACCGATATAGATACAGGAGTTGTCACAGCAGTAGATATTGATGCGAGAACAGGAATTATATATGATAGGCATCCTGATACCGGTAAAGATATAGTAGGTTTTGTGAATCCGCATTTTGATGAAGTGAAGAAAATAGCAGTATGTGCGGCTGCTAAATATAAAGAAGCCAGATTAATAGGCTGGGATATTGCAATAAGAAGTGATGGAAGGATAGAGATTATAGAAGGCAATGTGAACCCAGAGCTAGATCTTTATCAGGCCATAAGTCACAAGGGACTTAGGGGTATATTAAATAAATAAGAATTAATAAAACATTTAAATGTGATAAGGGGGTAGCCAAATGGCAAGCATCAGTTTACAGAGATTGATCGATAAGATGAAACTGACCAATCTGACACCGGAGATCGATATCAGCAATATTAAGATTTCTCAGCCGGATATTAACCGTCCTGCCCTTCAGATTGCGGGATATTTTGAAAATTATGAGTCCACGCGTCTTCAGATCGTGGGATTTGTGGAATATACCTATATGGAAGGAATGGAGGAAAAGCAAAAAAGGGAGATTCTGGAGCAGCTTCTGGATCATCCTACGCCGGGATTTGTATTTTGCCGTGATCTGGTTCCGGATCCGGTCTTTATGGAGATTGCAAAGAAACATGGCGTGCCTTTGCTAAATACTTCTAAAGCCACTTCGGCATTTATGGCGGAAGTGATCCGTTGGCTGAATGTCAAGCTGGCGCCTTGTATTACCGTGCATGGCGTATTGGTTGACGTCTTCGGAGAGGGTGTACTGATTACCGGTGAGAGTGGGATCGGTAAAAGTGAGGCGGCATTGGAGCTGATCAAGCGTGGACATCGTCTGGTGACAGATGATGTAGTGGAAATCCGTAAGGTCAGTGAAGACACCCTGATCGGTAAGGCGCCGGAGATAACAAAGCACTTTATTGAGATCCGCGGCATCGGAATTGTTGATGTCAAGACATTGTTTGGTGTATCAAGCGTTAAGGAGGATCAGGAGATCGATCTTGTCATTCAGCTTTCTGAGTGGTCAAAGGATCAGGATTATGATAGGTTTGGTATGGAAGAACAATATACGGAATATCTTGGTAATAAGGTGGTATGTCACAATATTCCCATTCGTCCGGGACGTAATTTAGCGGTGATCTGTGAATCCGCAGCAGTTAACCACCGTCAGAAGAAGATGGGATACAACGCGGCAGAGGAACTTTATAAGCGCGTGCAGGCAGGACTGCATTCGGAAGATAATTAAGGTTGTAAGATAGCAGGGAAATATAAAAGGAAAAAGGATAAAGGGGGCAAAAAACCATGAGCAGATGCATTTTTGGAGTAGATTTGGGCGGAACAACCGTAAAATTAGGTTTATTTGATCCGGATGGAAATGTGTTGGAAAAATGGGAGATTATCACAAGGAAGGAAGATTCCGGGAAGCTGATCCTGCCCGATATTGCAGATGCTATTAAAGGTAAAATGCAGGAAAAGAGTATTGCAAGAGAGGATGTCATCGGCGTCGGTATCGGTGTGCCGGGACCGGTTGATAGTAATGGGGTAATCTATAAGGCGGCGAATCTCGGTTGGGGCGTATTTTCCATTAAGGAAGAACTTACCGGATTATTGGACGGTATTTATGTTGAAGCGGGTAATGACGCCAATGTTGCGGCACTTGGAGAAATGTGGCGCGGAGGCGGTCAGGGCTATAGCAATATGGTTGCGGTAACCTTGGGAACCGGTGTTGGCGGTGGAATTATCGTAGATGGAAGGATTCTGACCGGCGCTAAAGGCGCGGGCGGGGAGATCGGACACATTCTGGTAGAGGAGCATGAAACAGAAGTATGCGGCTGCGGTAAGACAGGATGTCTGGAGCAGTATGCGTCGGCTACAGGCGTTGTAAGGCTTGCTAACAGAAGACTCGCGAAAGACGATAAGGCAAGCGTTCTTCGTGGCAAGAAAATAAGTGCAAAGGATGTATGGGACGCAGTTAAGGTCGGGGATGAACTTGCTGTGGAAGTGGCGGAGCAGTTCGGCGAATACCTTGGAAAAGGTCTGGCAGCGGTTGCCTGCGTTGTGAATCCGGATATCTTTGTCATCGGCGGCGGTGTATCCAAGGCAGGCAATGTGCTGATGGATTATATAGTAGAACCGTATAAGAAGTATGTATTCCATGGAAGCCGGGAGACAAAATTCGCACTGGCAACCCTTGGCAATGACGCCGGCATCTATGGCGCTGCGAAGCTGGTAGTGCTGCAATAGGGCTCATTTAAATTTTGAGGCGGCAAGCTGCACAATCATAATCTGTGCATATGCTGCTGTACGAAAATAAGAATTGCATATGCACAGATTATGGTTTGTGCAGCTTGCCATATCTAAATAAAAATGTTGGGTGAGGAAATGATTTGGAGCATAGATTAGCAGAAATAGTCGGAAAAGAAAATCTTCTAAAAGATGTTCCCATGTGGCGTTATACGACGTTTCGCGTGGGCGGGGACGCCTCCTATCTGGTAAATGTGGAAAATGAGGAAATATTGATTGCCCTGTTGAAATTATTAAAGGAAAAGGAGATGCCTTATTATTTATTGGGTAACGGCAGTAATCTTCTGGTCAGCGATCAGGGATATGACGGGGTGATGATCAGGCTTGGCGGAGATTTTTCCAAGATAGAGTGGGCAGAACAGGCGGAACAGTCAGCAGCAAGGGACAGTGTGCCGGATGCCGTAGTGATATGTCATGCCAGCGCGGCTGCGATGCTTACCCACATGGCGCAGGAGGCGTCGGAACATGATCTTGCCGGATTGGAATTTGCTTATGGGATTCCCGGGACGGTGGGTGGAGCTATCGTCATGAATGCGGGGGCTTATGGCGGTGAAATGTGCCAGATCGTGGAGTCTGTACGGCTGTTGGATGAAGATCTCCAGGTTGTAACGCTAAAGGGTGATGAGATGGCGTTTGGCTACCGGACCAGTATTTTGAAGAAGAAACCTTATGTTGTACTCTCTGTAAAATTAAAACTCCATCCGGGAGATAAAAAAGAAATTATGGCAAAAATGAATACAAATATGACTGCCAGAAAAGAGAAGCAGCCATTGGAGTATCCCAGCGCCGGCAGTACCTTCAAGCGGCCGGAGGGATACTTTGCCGGAAAACTGATTCAGGATGCAGGACTTAGAGGTTATCGTGTCGGCGGGGCGCAGGTATCGGAAAAGCATTGCGGATTTGTGATCAATACAGGAAATGCTACGGCTGCGGATATCTATCATTTGATACGGGATGTGCAGAGTAAGGTCAGGGAGACAAGCGAGGTAACACTGGAACCGGAAGTGATCATGCTGGGAGAATTTAATTAAGAAAAAATAATTGTTTGTAAAGATAGATAAAGTACGGAGGAGAGTTTATGCGGTTTGTGATCGTGACAGGAATGAGCGGCGGCGGAAAACGTACTGCTTTGAAGATGTTGGAAGATATCGGATTTTACTGCGTGGACAATCTTCCTGTGCCGCTTTTGGAAAAGTTTTTTGAACTGATCGTGACCCCAAATAGCGAGATCTCCAAGCTGGCTTTAGGATTGGACGTGCGTGCAGATCAGAATTTTAAGGAAGCGGAAGATATCCTTAGGAAGATGAAGGATAATGGATATTCTTATGAGCTTTTGTTTATGGAGGCTTCGGATGCCGTACTGATCAAGCGTTATAAAGAGAGCCGGCGTATACACCCCCTTGCCATGACAGCGGATACGTCCGCTGTACTACAGAAAGATGAAGGGATTTCCCATCAGCCGGTAAATGCGGGTTCGCTTGAGGACGGTATTAAAAAAGAACGTAAAATTCTGAAAAATGTTAAGAAAAATGCGGATTATATTTTTGATACATCCAATTTACTGACAAGGGAGCTAAAAGAAGAATTAGATAAAATATTTGTCCGGAATGAAGAATACAATAATCTAATGGTCAGGATCATTTCCTTTGGATTTAAGTATGGAATTCCGGCGGATGCGGATATGGTATTTGACGTAAGGTTTTTGCCAAATCCGTTTTATATTGATGAACTTAAGCACTTGACCGGAAATGACAAGCCGGTACAGGATTATGTCATGAGTTATCCGGAGGCCGGTGAGTTTTTGGATAAACTTTGCAACATGATTTCTTTCCTGCTTCCCAATTATGTTAAAGAAGGAAAGCATCAGCTTGTGATCGGCATCGGCTGTACCGGCGGAAAACACAGGAGTGTGACGTTGGCAAACGAGCTTTACCGCAGGATGAGGGACGAAAGAAAATACGGCTTGACGATTGCCCATAGAGACCAGTATGAGAAGAACTTCTAATTTGAGGTACAGTAAAAATACTTTGACATGGAGGGCTTCCTATGTCATTTTCCCAGAATGTAAAAGGGGAGATTGAAAAGCATATCAGTACATCCAGACATTGTCAGATTGCCGAAATGGCGGCATATGTGGCTAATTTTGGACATGAAGCGCCGGAGGGGGGCTCTTTTTTCTGGCACTCAGAAAAGGAAGCGGTTCTGAGAAAAGTCTTTACATTACTGGAAAAAACATATAATATATATTCGGTTATGGAGGATATGACAGTCAAAGACTCCAAAAATAAAGGTAAAAAAGCGGAGCATATTTATCGTATCACCCTGACGGAGGAGAACGAGATCAGAAAAGTGCTGCAGTCGGTTCGATTTTCAGAAATGAAGGAAAAGACGGTGTCCGCTCTATTGCTAAAGAATGACTGCTGTAGGAGGGCATTTCTTCGGGGAAGTTTCTTGTGCCTTGGCTCCATGAGTGATCCGGCGAAAAGCTACCATATGGAGTATGTATGTGGCAGCAGGATGCAGGCGCAGCAGTTTGTGGAAATGATCGGAACATTCCGGATCGAGGCGAAGATCACGGAGCGTAAGCATCATTTTGTGGTCTATATTAAGGAAGGCGAAGCCATTGTTGATCTGTTGAATATTATGGGAGCGCATATTTCTCTGATGAATCTGGAAAATCTCAGGATCGTAAAGGAGGTACGCAGCTCGGTCAATCGAAGGGTCAATTGTGAGACTGCCAACATCTCCAAGACGATTAATGCCGCAAGCCGCCAGATGGAAGATATCATCTATCTTCGTGATCATTATGGATTGAACCGCCTGCCGGAGCATCTTAGGGAAATGGCGGAGGTGCGTCTGGAACATGAAGACGCATCTTTAAAGGAGTTAGGTGAATATCTGGATCCGCCGGTGGGAAAGTCAGGAGTTAACCACAGGCTCAGAAAGCTTACGGAGATGGCTGAGGAATTAAGGAACTAAGCTCTGACATGAAGGATTAGGGTAAGGAAGAATAAAGAGGAGGCAGTAGTATGTTGGAAAAGAAGATAACCGTACAAAAAAAGGATGGTTTGGATGCGGGCATGATCGCTGTATTGGTGCAGCATGCATGTAAATATGAAAGCAAGATCTATCTGAAATCGGACGATAAGAAGGTCAATGCCAAAAGCATTATGGGAATGATGAATATCGGCGTGCGCAAAGATGGAGAAGTGACCATTTATACGGAAGGCAGCGATGAAGAGGACGCCATGAGGGAAATCGAGGATTATCTTCTGCAGGAGTAAATTTTTACATAGTTAGTCTTTTATTAATTGGAAAAATATGTTATGATTACTCTTGCGAGATAAATCATGCAGAATATTATATACTGATAATGATAATAGTATTTGTCAGACAGGTAAAATTTCTGCCATATAGTCGGTTATATAGAGCTGTATGATTTAAATAACAATTATGGAGGTATAAAGCAATGGCATTAGTATCAGCAACAGAGATGCTCAAAAAAGCAAAAGCAGGTCACTATGCAGTAGGTCAGTTCAACATCAACAATCTTGAGTGGACAAAAGCAATTCTGGCGACAGCTCAGGAGTGCAATTCACCGGTTATCCTTGGCGTATCTGAGGGTGCAGGCAAGTATATGGGTGGTTATGACGTAGTCATGGGTATAGTAAATGGTCTGATCAAGGATCAGAATATTACAGTTCCCGTAGCGGTTCATCTTGACCATGGCTCTTATGATCACTGTTATAAATGTATGGATGCAGGATTCCCTTCCATTATGTTTGACGGTTCCCATTATGCGATTGATGAGAACGTAGCTAAGACCAAAGAACTGGTTGAGGAAGCTCATAAGAGAGGCATTTCCATCGAGGCAGAAGTTGGCTCTATCGGTGGTGAGGAAGACGGCGTTGTAGGTATGGGCGAGTGTGCAGATCCTGACGAGTGCAAGAGAATAGCAGATCTTGGCATCGACTTCCTTGCAGCAGGCATTGGTAACATCCATGGTAAATATCCTGAGAACTGGGCAGGTCTTCAGTTCGACGTATTGGACAAGATTCAGCAGAAGACCGGCGATATGCCTCTGGTACTTCACGGCGGTACAGGTATTCCTGATGACATGATCAAGAAAGCGATTTCTCTTGGCGTAGCTAAGATCAATGTTAATACAGAGTGCCAGCTTGTATTTGCAGAAGCTACACGTAAGTATATCGAAGAAGGCAAGGATCAGCAGGGCAAGGGATTTGACCCTCGTAAGCTGCTTGCGCCCGGCGTGGAAGCAATCAAGGCAAAAGTAAAAGAAAAGATGGAACTGTTTGGATCTGTTGGAAAAGCTTAAAGAAAGTGTGGGTAAGACAGATCAGTTCTTAAAAGAATAGGGAAATTTATGAGGGAGTGGATTCTGATTTTAAGAATTCATTCCCTTATTTTATAAAGATATTAATATTACTGCGTTATTGATCTTCTTTTAACATCGCTTTCGCTGTCGCAAGCAGAATCTGCCGGTCCCGACAGCTTAGAAGCCGGAACATGCGAAGCCATTGATCCGCTTCACTATCTATGCCAACTTCCGGATAAATGATAGCATCGGTTGGTAGATTGAGCACTCGGACGATTCGAATAAGAGTGTCTAAGCTAAATCCTTTGTTTTCATTTTCAATCGCCTGAATATAACGGGATGTTTTGCCAATCTGTTCTCCAAGTTCTTCCTGTGTCATCTTGGCATTCTGACGTGCTTGTTTGATGCGTTCGCCAATATAAGAAAGGTCAAGTTTTTCCATTGTCAGTTCACCTCCAATACCATTTTACAGTTCGTATTGAAAATGGTGAACGAATTTTTATGACGCATAAACAACGAATAGATAGTTCGTAGAAAAGAATTTATCCAACGTGTTAATGAAAAACATCTATTTTTGTAAATAAAAATTAAAATTTCCCCTTTTATTTTTAGTAAACATGATGTAAAATAATTTATGGAAATCTTTTCTTTCAGGTTACAGGGATTGTACTTGGCAGCAGTACATTCTTTTCTTAAGGGAGAAAAGATTTCCTTTTTTGACAATCATTGCCAATAATAATCATTTATGATATGATGATTTTGTTATTTCGGCTAAACTGCAAGGCTTTCTTCTGCCTGATTCGTTGCATTCCTTACAGCTTTTATGGGGATTATAGGAGAATATCAGGGAAATGATGCCTGATTACAAAATAATTGTGTGAAATCTACGTATATCACTTCGGAAACGGTATTATATGCATATTATGACTGGATGATAGGAGGTTGTAATGAAAGTAGTATTATTAGCTGGTGGTTTTGGAACGAGAATTTCGGAAGAAAGTGTAGCCAAGCCAAAACCAATGATAGAAATTGGAGAAATGCCTATTTTATGGCATATTATGAAACATTATGGTTATTATGGATATAATGAATTTATTGTTTGCGCGGGTTATAAGCAAAGATACATTAAGGAATGGTTTCACAATTATTATATTGATTATAGCGATGTGACCTTTGACTATACGAGCGGACAGGAAGTGTTTATTCATCATAATCATACAGAGCCATGGAAAATTACAGTAGTTGATACGGGACTTAACACTATGACCGGCGGACGTGTCAAACGGATTCAGGAATATGTGAAAGATGAGCCGTTTATGCTGACATATGGAGATGCTGTATGTGATGTAGATATTTCAAAATTGGTCGAGTTTCATAAGAGTCATGGAAAACTGGTAACTCTTACAGCAGTATTTCAAAGTCAGAAGAAAGGTGTGCTGGATATTGGCGAAACGGGAGCAGTGCGTTCTTTCAGAGAGAAGAGAAGCGACGATGGCGTAGCAATCAATGCAGGATATATGGTGGTGGAACCAAAGATTTTTGATTATTTGGAAAATGATCAGACTGTTTTTGAAACTGTAATATTAGAACAACTTGCCAAAAATGGGGAGCTTATGAGTTATCAGCATACCGGCTTTTGGCAGTGTATGGATTCGGTAAGAGAGCACGAGATTTTGGAAGCATACTGGAAAAAAGGAAATGCACCATGGAAAGTGTGGTGATAGATAGGAAAGCATAAGACTTAAAGCAGGAAATAAGGAGTAAATATTATGTTTGAGAATAAAACCGAAGAACAGGCAAAAAAAGAGATATTGGATATGGTAGCAGAATACTGTGCCGCTTACCACAATCAGAAAAAAAAATTTATGCCCGGAGACAGGATCACATATGCCTCAAGGGTGTATGATAGTGAAGAAATGTGCAATCTTGTGGATTCCGCGCTTGAGTTCTGGCTTACGTCAGGCAGATATACAGAAGAGTTTGAACGGGAATTCGCCAAATACTTAGGAGTAAAATACTGTTCACTTGTTAATTCCGGCTCCTCTGCTAATTTAAATGCTTTTATGGCGCTTACTTCTCCTTTGCTTGGAGAACGGCAGGTTAAGCCGGGAGATGAGATGATCACAGTTGCCGCAGGATTTCCGACGACTGTTACGCCGGCGATTCAATATGGTGTAGTGCCTGTTTTTATAGATGTTACAATTCCGCAATATAATATGGATGTATCTCAGCTGGAAGCTGCATTGTCGGACAAGACCAAAGTAGTCATGGCGGCGCATACCTTGGGGAATCCCTTTGATCTGGAAGCCGTAAAAGGTTTTTGCGATGCTCATAATTTGTGGTTGATCGAAGATAATTGCGACGCACTTGGAACAACATACTCATTGAAAGGCAAGAAATATTTTACGGGAACAATAGGGGATATCGGAACTTCTTCCTTCTATCCGCCTCATCATATGACAATGGGCGAGGGCGGCGCGGTTTATACGAATAATCCATTGCTTCATAAGATTATCCGGTCATTTAGGGATTGGGGACGTGATTGTGTATGCCCTTCGGGCAGGGATAATCTTTGCGGTCATAGATTTGATAAGCAGTATGGAGAACTTCCGTTAGGGTATGACCATAAATATGTATATTCCCATTTCGGATATAATCTAAAGGCAACAGATATGCAGGCGGCGATTGGCTGTGCCCAGATTAAAAAATTCCCGGGTTTTGTTGAGAAGAGAAAACATAATTTTAACCGTTTAAAGGCGGCTCTTGTAGGTTGTGAAGATAAATTAATCTTACCGGAGGCATGTGAGAATGCAAGCCCGAGCTGGTTTGGATTTGTGATCACATGCAAGGAAGGTACAGATAGAAATAAGGTTGTTTCTTATATTGAGGGGCATGGTATCCAGACCCGCATGCTGTTTGCCGGTAATCTGACAAAGCACCCTTGTTTTGACCAGATGCGCGCGACAGGGGCGGGATATCGTATTGTGGGAAATCTGGAGAATACAGACAGGATCATGAGGGATACCTTTTGGGTCGGCGTCTATCCGGGGATGACAGATGAGATGATTGATTATATGGCAGAGAAGATCCTGGATGCAATAGAGGGATGATGCGGGAGAGTCAATTATGGGTGAAATTAGATTATTGGACTGTACATTGCGTGATGGCGGATATATAAATGACTGGGAATTTGGACACAATAACCTGATTAGTATATTTGAGCGGTTGGTGGACTCTGGAGTTGATATCATAGAAGTTGGATTTCTGGATGATAGAAGACCTTTTGACGTACACCGCAGTATTATGCCTGATACAGCATCGGCAGGGATAATTTGGGAAAAAATATCCAAAAGACCCGGCATGGTCGTAGGTATGATTGACTACGGAACCTGTAAGATCAGTAATATACAACTGTGTTCAGAAAGTTTTTTTGACGGTATAAGAGTGATCTTTAAAAAACATATCATGAAAGAAGCATTGGAATATTGTGCAGAAGTAAAGAAACTTGGATATAAAGTTTTTGCACAGTTGGTTTCAATAACAAGTTATAGTGATGAAGAACTGATAGAGCTTACTAAGCTTGTAAATTCAGTTGAACCATATGCGGTGTCTATGGTTGATACTTATGGATTGCTGAAACCAAATGATCTGCTTCATTATTATGAAATATTAGATAAAAATGTGTTGCCTGCTATTCAAATAGGATTTCATGCGCATAATAATTTTCAACTTGGATATGCGAACGCTATTACTTTCATGGAAAAAGATACGGTACATGATATAGTGGTTGACGGTACTTTATACGGAATGGGGAAAAGCGCAGGAAACGCACCTATCGAGCTTGTGGCAGGATATATGAATGAAAAATTTAATGCGGAGTATTATGTATCACCCATGCTTGAGGCAATAACAGAGAGTGTGATGAATTTTTATGTTAAAAATCCATGGGGATATCAGATGCTCTATTATTTGTCAGCAGCAAATAGATGCCATCCTAATTATGTCAGTGATTTATACGGAAAAGAAAACTTATCTATTACAAAAGTAAATAGCATACTTAAACAGATTGAACCAGACGACAAGAAACTTTTATATGACAAGAATACAGCAAACACAGTATATGAAAGATTTGTAAGCCAGAGTATTAATAGTAAAGAGGTTTTGAATGATATAGCAGAAGCGTTATCAGATAAAGCCTTGTTGCTGATGGGACCGGGGAAGAATATAAAACTTCAAAAAAGTTTGATCGAAGATTTTATTGCGAAAGAAAATCCGGTCATTATTTCAATTAATTA
>DLOP01000055.1 GCA_002478505.1 Lachnospiraceae bacterium UBA7481 | reverse complement strand
CCTGCTCCGGTATGTATACGGCTAACAGTATGAACTGCCTGACAGAGGCGCTGGGGATGGGCTTAAAAGGCAACGGTACGATTCCGGCTGTATATTCGGAGCGTATCCGTCTGGCAAAACATGCCGGCATGCAGATCATGGAACTGGTAAAGAAAGATATTAAGCCAAGGGATATCATGACGGAGAAGGCATTTCACAATGCACTGACGATCGATATGGCTCTGGGATGCTCAACCAATTCCATGCTTCACCTTCCGGCGATCGCAAAGGAAGCAGGCGTAGATCTGAATGTGGAGCTGGCGAATGAGCTGAGCGCGAAAACGCCGAATCTCTGCCATCTGGCTCCGGCTGGTCCGACTTATATGGAGGATTTAAATGAAGCGGGCGGCGTCTATGCGGTCATGAATGAGCTGACCAAGAAAGACCTTCTTTATACCGATATTATGACAGTAACAGGCAAGACGGTTGCAGAAAATATCAAGGGTTGTATCAACCGCAATCCGGAAGTGATCCGACCGGTTGAGAATCCCTATAGTGAGACCGGGGGTATTGCGGTACTGAAAGGAAATCTTGCACCGGATTCCGGTGTTGTTAAGCGGTCTGCCGTTGTTCCTGAGATGATGGTGCATGAAGGACCGGCAAGGGTATTTGAATGTGAAGAGGATGCGATAGAAGCCATCAAAGGTGGTAAGATCGTGGCAGGAGACGTTATTGTCATCCGTTACGAAGGACCGAAAGGCGGTCCCGGCATGAGGGAGATGTTAAATCCCACGTCTGCGATCGCAGGTATGGGATTGGGCTCCAGTGTAGCGCTGATTACGGACGGACGGTTTTCCGGTGCATCCAGAGGCGCATCCATCGGCCACGTATCTCCGGAAGCGGCAGTGGGCGGTCCTATTGCTCTGGTGGAGGAAGGCGATATCATCTCTATAGATATTCCGAATAATGCATTAAATGTAAAAATATCAGACGAGGAAATGGCTTCAAGACGGGCAAAATGGCAGCCTAAGGAGCAGCATCTGACCGGCTATCTGGCAAGATATCATGAACTTGTGACCAGCGGTAACCGTGGAGCGGTTCTAGAAGTGCCTCATAGTAAGTGATATATTCATAATATTGATTATGTAATTGCCAAGAAAGATTCGGTTGTCAAAAGGGACCTTTAAAGAAATGATATGACAAGCTGTACAAACAATAATCTGTGCATATGCATTGGGAGGAAATTAGAAATTCTTAACATTCCTATCCAATACCCAGCAATTTCGGAACACGATGTTCCGAAAAGGGGCAACTGAGCCATGGATGGCGAATTTGCCCCGTTTGCGTCCGTCTTCCACAACTTAAATTAGGAATGTTTAGAAATTCTTATTTCCGTACAGCGGCATATGCACAGAGTATGATTTGTGCAGCTTGCCACCTCAAAATTTATAAGGGTTCTTTTGACGCCCGAATCCAAGAAATAAATAATATGTATTAAGGAGAGAAAGATCATGCAGCTGACAGGTTCACAGATCGTTATCGAGTGTTTAAAGGAACAGGGCGTGGATACGGTGTTTGGCTATCCGGGCGGAACGATCCTGAATGTTTATGATGAACTTTATAAGCATTCTGATGAGATCAAACATATATTAACATCACATGAACAAGGGGCGGCCCATGCGGCGGACGGATATGCAAGAGCGACGGGAAAAGTCGGCGTATGTCTGGCGACCAGCGGTCCCGGTGCCACGAATCTGGTAACAGGTATTGCCACCGCTTATATGGATAGTGTCCCGA
Source organism: Lachnospiraceae bacterium UBA7481 (assembly GCA_002478505.1). Classification (GTDB taxonomy): domain Bacteria; phylum Bacillota; class Clostridia; order Lachnospirales; family Lachnospiraceae; genus NK4A136. The sequence continues at coordinate 6,992 of DLOP01000055.1, read as the reverse complement.
TCGTAGCGATCACAGCTAATGTTGTGCTTCCATTGCTTGGAAAGGATACTTTTCAGGAGGTGGATATCGCAGGCGTTACCATGCCCATCACAAAGCATGGATATATTGTAAAGGATGTGACCCAACTGGCGGATACGATCCGTAAGGCATTTGCGATCGCCAGATCAGGAAGACCGGGACCGGTGCTTGTGGATATCACAAAGGATGTTACTGCCAATTCCTGCGAATATGAAAAGCAGGAACCGATCGTAATTGAGACTCCTGTCCAATATACGGAGGAAGATATTGAGCGGGCAGCCGAACTGATCCGCGCTTCTAAGAAGCCGTATATCTATCTGGGCGGTGGCGCGATTATTTCCGGAGCTGCTAAGGAAGTTGCGGAGTTTGCAAAGAAGATAGATGCACCGGTCTGCGATACACTGATGGGAAAGGGCGCGTTTAATGGAAATGATGAGCTCTATACCGGCATGATCGGTATGCATGGGACAAAGACCTCTAATCTTGGTGTCAGCCAGTGCGACCTTTTGATCGCGCTGGGAGCAAGATTCTCCGACAGGGTGATCAGTGACGCCAAAGCATTTGCAAAGAACGCGAAAGTGCTGCATATTGATATCGATGCTGCGGAGATCAACAAAAATATCAAGACAACGGCTTCCATCGTAGGAGACTTAAAAGAAGTTCTGATAAAATTAAACGCGAAGCTGGAGCAGCAGGATCATAAGGAGTGGACGGATCAGATCAGGCAGATGAAGGCAGATATGCCGCTGACTTATCCGAAGAGCAAGCTGACTTGTCCATACATTATTGAAACGCTTGATAAGGTGACGGAAGGAAAAGCAATTATTACCACCGATGTGGGGCAGCATCAGATGTGGGCTTCCCAGTTTTATAAATACACGGAACCGAGGACATTTTTATCCTCAGGAGGTCTGGGGACGATGGGATATGGCTTGGGCGCATGTATCGGCGCGAAGGTGGCAAGACCGGATAAGATCGTTTGTAATATCGGCGGCGACGGATGCTTCAGAATGAATATGAATGAGCTGGCGACGGCTTCCAGATATAACATTCCGATCATCCAGATCATCATTAACAATCATGTGCTGGGTATGGTAAGGCAGTGGCAGACACTGTTTTATGAAAAGAGATATTCCCAGACAGTCCTTCAGGATAAGGTTGATTATGTGAAGGTGGCGGAAGGACTTGGTTGTACAGCCTTTCGGGTGACGACAAAAGAGGAAGTAGAGCCAACCCTGAGAAAAGCTCTGGAAGTGGGCGGACCGGTGGTGATCGACTGCGTGATCCAGGAAGACGATAAAGTATTTCCGATGGTGCCGGGCGGCGCGCCGATCAGCGATTCCTTTGATGCGGATGACTTGAAAGCGAGAGAGGGTTAAATCTTTATAATAATTTTTATGAAGTTTAAGGTCAGGTGTTTAATATCATGATGATACCACTTGACGCAGAAAGAAAAACAGAGTACATTATATTAGATGATTTTAACATATATTCTTATGGTGAGATCCATTTGAATTTGCTATTAGGAGGAGTAGAAAGATGGGAAGAGTGTATAATTTTTCCGCAGGACCGGCGGTATTGCCGGAAGAGGTATTGCAGGAAGCAGCAGATGAGATGCTGGACTATAAGGGAAGCGGCATGTCCGTGATGGAGATGAGCCACCGTTCCAAGACATACGATAATATTATTAAGGAAGCAGAGGCAGACTTAAGAGAGCTTATGAACATTCCTGATAATTATAAGGTGCTGTTCTTACAGGGCGGTGCAAGCCAGCAATTTGCAATGATTCCGATGAATTTGATGAAAAATAAGGTTGCTGATTACATTGTGACCGGACAGTGGGCTAAGAAGGCTTATCAGGAGGCTCAGATCTATGGAAAAGCTAATAAGATCGCGTCTTCTGAGGATGAGACATTTTCTTATATTCCGGACTGTTCTGATCTGCCGATTTCGGAGGATGCCGATTACGTGTATATCTGCGAGAACAATACCATCTATGGTACAAAGTTTAAGACGCTTCCGAATACCAAGGGCAAGACGTTGGTTTCCGACGTATCTTCCTGTTTCTTAAGCGAGCCGGTGGATGTGACAAAGTATGGGGTGATCTATGGCGGCGTACAGAAGAATATCGGACCGGCAGGCGTAGTGATCGTGATCATCAGGGAAGACCTGATCACGGAGGAGGTTCTTCCGGGAACCCCGACCATGTTAAAATATAAGACTCATGCGGACAATGATTCCCTTTATAATACACCGCCTGCATATGGCATCTACATCTGCGGAAAGGTCTTTAAGTGGATCAAAAAGATGGGCGGTCTGGAAGCTATGAAGGAAAGAAATGAGAAGAAGGCAAAGATCCTTTATGATTTCCTGGATGAGAGTAAGCTGTTCAAAGGAACTGTCAGAAAGGAAGACCGTTCCCTGATGAATGTTCCCTTTGTTACAGGCGATGCCGACTTAGATGCGAAGTTTGTCAAGGAAGCTAAGGAAGCAGGATTTGAGAATTTAAAGGGACACAGGTCAGTGGGCGGTATGCGTGCAAGTATCTATAATGCAATGCCGATCGAGGGCGTGGAGGCGCTGGTTGACTTCATGAAGAAGTTTGAAGCCGAGAACAGCTAATATAGAAGAATGAAAGGCAGGAGTGGGAACCATGTATAAGTATCATTGTTTAAATCCGATCGCACAGGTGGGATTGGATGTTTTTTCAAAGGATTATGTAAAGACGGAGCAGTTTGACGAGGCGCAGGGGATCTTGGTCAGAAGCGCGGCGATGCATGATATGCAGTTGCCGGACAGTCTGCTGGCAGTTGCGAGAGCCGGTGCCGGTGTCAATAATATTCCCTTGGATCAATGTGCGGAGAAGGGCGTTGTCGTATTTAATACACCGGGCGCCAATGCCAATGCAGTTAAGGAACTCGTGATCGCAGGCATGCTGCTGGGGAGCCGGGATATCGTCGGCGGTATCCAGTGGGTGGAAGAAGATCAGGATGATGAGAATATTGCTAAGGCAGTTGAAAAAGAAAAGAAGAAGTTTGCCGGAACGGAGATTGAGGGTAAGAAGCTGGGTGTGATCGGTCTTGGCGCAATCGGCGTGAAAGTGGCGAATGCAGCAATCCATCTTGGGATGGAGGTCTATGGATATGATCCGTATGTGTCTGTCAATGCAGCATGGAGCCTTAGCCGTGAGGTAAAGCATGTGGTTGATTTAAATGATATTTATAGTGAATGCGATTTCATCACGATCCATGTGCCTTTGATGGATGCTACCAGAGGCATGATCAACGAGGAAGCCATTAGTATGATGAAGGATGGAGTGATCCTGCTTAATTTTGCACGTGATCTCCTTGCAGATGAGAAGGCAGTCCTTGCCGGGATCAAGTCCGGAAAGATCAGAAAATATGTTACGGATTTCCCGAATGTGACTACAGCAGGCGCAGAAGGCTGTATTGTAATCCCGCATCTCGGAGCATCCACAGAAGAGGCGGAGGATAACTGTGCCAAGATGGCTGTTAAGGAAATGATGAATTTTCTGGAGAACGGCAATATTGTTAACAGTGTGAACTACCCGAATGTGGACATGGGTGTCTGCACTTCACAAGGACGTGTGGCGATCTGCCATAAGAATGTGGCAAATATGATCACGAAATTCACCGCAACTTTTGGAGATCTTGGTATCAACATCGAGAATATGATGAACAAGTCCAAGGGAGAATATGCTTATACGATGCTTGATGTGGCAGGAGTGGTATCGGATGATATCGTGGCAAAGCTGACTGCAATTGCGGATGTCATTAAAGTCAGAGTGATCAAATAAGAGCAACCTAAGGTTGACATCGAACACCGGAAACGCACCAAAGAGGTGGTTTCCGGTGTTCTGTATTAATGCTATACTTTTTAGTATACTTGATAATTTTCTCTATAAGGTGAACGGATAGGTAGAGAGAAAGGCATGGCTTCATTATGGAATTTGGTGAGAAACTATATTCACTTCGGACACAGGCGCAGATATCCCAGATCCAGTTGGCGGAAATTCTAGGCGTCAGCCGGCAGACCGTGTCAAAATGGGAAACGGGAAATATGCTGCCCGAGATCGACAAACTTATTAAGATCAGCGACCAGTTTCATGTATCGACGGATTATCTGTTGAGGGAAAACAAGCCGGAGAAAGTATCGGCGAATTTAGACAGACTGGTTTTAAAATTCCTTGGCTCCGCCCAGGATATGGATGCGATTTCAAAGGAACTGGTTGAAGTGATGCGGGACGGAGTTATTGATGAGAAGGAAGGAAAGCAGATCGATGATATCATAGCGTCCCTGGATGCGATTGAAGCAGTTATAGAGGAAATTAAGAAGAGTCTGCGTTACGCAAATGCAGGGATGAAATAAAATTACCGAAAAATTGAAAGGAGAGGGAGTATGAAAAAGTTTGCAGCGTTGATGTTGGGTGGGGTTCTTGGAATGATTGTTTTGACAGGATGCACCACAAGTATGAGTTATACCTATAAAGTCGGGACAGGGGATAACGTTAAGGTGGAGCTGGATACATCAGAGGGTTTAAAGCTGGAGAATGAAGACGAAGGGTTTAGCGTGACGGAAGATGATGAGACGATCCTTCAGGGCATCTTTATTGATGAGGATACTTATGATTTCTATGTGGAAATGGTGAAGATTGCGGATGGGGTAGAGAACCTTGAAGAAGATTCCGAAAATGGTCTGACATGGTTATATTATGAGGTTGATGGTAATGCAGGAAAGGAAAGCAACTATGTCGCATGGATCGATGGAAGCGATACAGGCATAATTATGGGCGGTATAGAAGGTTCACGCGCTGCGAAAAAAGCATTTAACAGTCTTACCTTTACAGTGGACTGATCCTGATCCTGAAGATTGATTTTAAACGTAAAATCCCACTCTGTTATATCAATGGAGTGGGATTTTTGTATTTTATTCTATATTTTGTTTCCATCCATAACATCGCCGTAGGTATTCATATTGCCCAGCGTGCTTTGAAATTTACGCTCTAAGGTAACGCTGCGTTCTGTTGCAAGATCCATATAACGTATAAATGTTTCCTCGACGGTGGAATTGTTTTCTTTGGCAAGTTCTTCCATGATCGGACGTAATTTTTCCAATTGAAAAGATACCTGGGTCTTCTGCGGATCGATCCCGTCCAGCACTTTGTCTGCGTATTCATTGATACGGTCTAAAAAGATTTCATCTTCCTTAGTCATGTCTGCAACTCTCCTTATGGGCATTTTTATTTTTATCATAATGGATTATAGTACAATACGGGAATTTTGAAAAGCGCTAGTGTAAAGTTTTTGTAGGAAAAATAAAAAGATAAAAAGAAGAAAGCACCACTTTGTGTTAAGATTGAGTTTGCAAAAGACAAAATCCAAACAAAGGAAGGTGCTTTCTATGAATAACAGTATACAACATTTTTGCTCAGAAGGGGTAAAAAATTTAGAAAAAGTTATGACAGATTATGCCGGTGACATGACAAAGATAGCTGAGATGGTAGAGGGAGTGACAAAAAGAGTGACGGCCCTTGGATGTTCCATGATCGCGGAAGAATGGGAAAGCTATGATGAACTGCTGCGTAAGAGGAAGTCCCTGCGACCTGAATGGTACATTGTAAGGAGGGATGAGACAACCCTTCTGACAAGCCTTGGAAATGTCAGATACCAAAAAACACTGTTTAAGAATAAAGCGACAGGTGAGTATGAATATCTCCTTGACCGCATCATGGGGATAGGGAAGCATGCACGCATGACGGAGGATGCAGAGGCAAAGATACTGGAAGAAGCCGTAAAGAGCAGTTACCGCAAGGGAGGGGAAAACGCTGCCATAACGGCAGATGTGGTAAGTAAGGAAGCGGTAATGAACAAGATCCATACCCTCCAGTTTCCCAAGGCAGAACCGCAGCCGGAAAAGAAAACCCTGAAATACCTTTACATAGATGCGGATGAAGACCATGTAGCGCTGCAGTACCTAAAGGAAAAAGGCGATATTAAGAAGCCGCGCACAAACACGGTCATGCCGAAACTGGTTTATGTTTATGAAGGAATCAGCACTGAGAACGGACGGAACGAACTGATAAACAAAAAGCACTTCGGAGGCGTATATGAAGGAGGAGAGGCCATAGAGACGTTATGGAAAGAAGTGTCTGAATACATAGAAAAGTCTTATGATACGGAAAAACTGGAAAAGATCTATATCAACGGAGATGGAGCCGCATGGATCAAGAGCGGACAGAGATTCATAGAAAAAGGGAAATTTGTCCTTGACCGCTTTCATATGCACAAATATATCATCGGGGCAACTTCCCATCTGAAAGACTCTGTGGAGGACGCAAGAAGTGAGATCTACCGGGCAATACACAGAAAGAATAAAAAGCAGGCGGAAGAAGCCTTTGGGAAGATACTGGCGGTAACAGAAGGCGAAGCGAGAAGGAAGGCGGTGGAGGCGTCAAGGGATTATATTCTTGGGAACTGGGCAGGGATCATGCAGTGGGTAAGGGATAAGAACAAGGAAGTAAGGTGCAGTGCGGAAGGGCATGTGAGCCATATCTATGCAGACAGGATGAGTTCACGTCCGCTTGGATGGAGCAGGATCGGGGCAGATAAGATGTCACGGCTGAGGATCTATGAAAGAAATGGAGGAGATATGCTGGAACTGGTGCGGTTCCAGAAGAAATATCTTCCGGTGGCGGCAGGATGCGAAGAATTGATATGCAGCAGCCGGGAGATGTTTGTGTCGGAGCGAAAGAACAGGAATAAGCTTGGAGATATGGCAGACATGCCTGTGTACAGTATCCCCTATACCCAGATAAAGAAGATAGCGGCATTGAAAAATCATATCTGGGGGTTGTAAAAAGGTAAAAATTTGATATAGTAAAGACAGTAAACTGATCTGAAACATATCTTAGGTGTAATCTGTCTTTTATTTTCCTACAGTAAATTTACACTATC
>DLOP01000146.1:40014-47179 GCA_002478505.1 Lachnospiraceae bacterium UBA7481 | reverse complement strand
CTGGCCAATGCCCACAGCTTTATCAAGCGGCTTCCGAAAGGGTATGATACGGAGATCAAGGGGGATGGCGGCAGCCTGAGCCAGGGACAGCGACAGCTCCTTGCTATCGCCAGGGCTGCGATCGCGGATCCGNNGCGACAAGCTCTATCGATACCCGTACGGAGAAGCTGGTACAGTCCGGCATGGACCGTCTGATGAAAGGAAGAACGACATTTGTGATCGCGCACCGTCTGTCAACTGTCCGTAACAGCGACTGTATCATGGTTCTGGAACAGGGACGCGTCATTGAGAGAGGCACGCATGACGAGCTGATCGAAGCACAGGGGAAATATTACAGTCTCTATACCGGCAATAAAGCNNGAAGACTTCTTTTTTCCGCCGATTATACGGATAGGGAGAATCTTGTTACATGGCTTCTGACATTTGGCGCAAAGGCGGAGGTGCTGGAACCGGAAGACATTCGCGATGCAATCAGGCGCATTGCGGAAGAAACAATCAAATTATATCAGGAGGAATAAGATCGAAAAATCAAAGATTTTTCAACGATAAATATCAAAGATAAATTCCGCGCTCTTTTCGATTGCTTCTGCTGCGGTTTTAAACGGCGACATCTGAAATACATGCCACATGCCTTTAAATGTCTCAAAGCGGACAGGGGAATGAAAAGATAAAATGCGTTTATATAACAGTTCGGAATCGCTGTAAAGGATTTCGTTGGAGCCAACCTGGATATAGACCGGCGGAAAATTTTGATAATCTCCAAACAGCGGCGAGATCAGGGGATCAGTCAAATCCTGCCCTTCGGCATAATTTTTGGTAACGGTTTGCATATAATCCGGCGACAAGATAGGATCCGCGTCGATTTTTGAGGTGTGGGATTTGCCGGAAGCGGTCAAGTCTGTCCAGGGAGAAAAAAGTAAAAGCCCGCCCGGAAGAAAACGATTTTCCGCTTTTAAGCGTAAGGTTAGAGAAAGCGCAAGATTGCCGCCTGCAGAATCACCGGCAAGGAGGACGTCTTTCGCGCCATAACCGAGCATCATCAGATAATTCCATGCTGTCATGGCGTCTTCCGTAGCGGCAGGATAAGGATGTTCCGGCGCTAAGCGGTAATTAAAGCAGAATACATCTAAAGCGGAAGCCTGTGCCAGCTTGATCGTAACGGAGCGGGCATAGGTGCAGCTTCCCGTCATATAGCCGCCCCCATGGCAGTAAAGGATCACCCGGTTCTTTGCATGGGGCCAGTCAGGGCGCAGCCATTCCGCGTACATACCTTCCAGATCAACAGGTTCTGATACAATGTTTTTCGGCAGTTTATTTAAGGCAGCAATATGCTCCTGTGTCTGCCGCTGTTTTTCAACATCCGGTTCTTCTATCAGAGAGTGTACTTTTCTGATCATCTGCATTAAATTCTGATTTTGTGGTTTCCTCAGCGCCATATGACTTCCAGCCTTTTTGTTCAACAATTTTCTTTAAAGTATCAAGTTGCTTTCATATACTTGCATTTTATCAGCATGAATCGGAAAAAACAACTATTGTATCAGTTTTCTTAAGACCGGTACTTTCTGTAAAAGCGCAGCTGCGGAAAAGGACAGCACAGCCGTGCAGACAGTCAGGAGCTAACCGTTTCTCAGCACATATTCCCATAAAGAGCTGGTATTGTCAATAGATGATCCCTTAGAATATGCAGGACTTGTTTTAGATGGTGAAATTTGTCCATATTCTTAATTTACCTAGAATATTTGATGTTCATTTGCTATAATTTGCTATAATAAAATAAGAAATGGAATAAAATTGCAATTTTCTTTGCTGACACCATAAAATGTATCTATTAAATACGTATCTTTGATATAGGTTATCTATTGGAGGCTGATATTATGAGGTTGAAAAAAGTTTGTATTGTTTTGTTGTTGGGAACTATTGTTTTAACTGGATGTGATCAGCGAGATATTGTATCCAAACAGGATGGAATAGAGGAACAGGATGAAACTGACAGACAAGATGAAACTGACAGACAAGATGAAAACGATCATGTCTATTATTGTGATATAGTAAGTGCCAGTGTGAGCAAATATCCGGAGCTTAATACTACGGATATTGCAATTGATAATTGTGGTTTTGGACCTATGATAGTGTCACCATATGCAAGTGTCGAAGTAGTCAGGGCTGTAACACATGTTATCTGTGACACAGATATATCGACGTATTGTTATGGCAATCGTTTATATGATGACAATTATGATGATTTTACGGGATATGACTTTGAAGAAATATATGAGATTATACAGTCAAGAGTCGATGAATCAAGGCTTCAGTCTGATACATTTAACCAACAGCTTACAGCAAGTTTAGAAAGTGATCCTGAAATTAATATTTCACCTTCCGGAGAATACTATTACATTCTTGATATGGAGAATTTTGATGAATCAGCCATTGCGATCAAGGAGTCGGTTGACAGACAGTCTGAGATATTAGACTATGATATGCGGGACAAATATAATCTTTATTTTATTTGTGAGGGAAGAGATTTTACAGGAGGATACAGAGGACCTTCTTACGCAATATATTTAGATACATACTCTCCTGATAATAAAATATATGAATACTATTATTGGAAGTTTAAGAATGAATGGGTGGATATTTACTTTGATTTGTATACATCATTGATTTATGATTATACTAAAATAAATGAAAAGCTGAGTGAACACACGGATTACAGACCCCAGTTGATCTGCAGTTCTAGTTCTATTCATTATCAAAATGATACGCCAGACATAAATTTTATTAACTTTAAATACAGAATGTGGAGTGAAGAATTTGAACCAGATGAAGCCATTGAACTTGCATATGAAGTATATACTAGTGTTCGCAATGCCAATGAAGAACATAATACTTATAGGATAAATGGGCTTAGCATTGATATAAACAATTTTACAGAATATGACAAGGAATATAATACAGTGAATGTTTTCATTCCTTTCGATGAAGAGTATTCCTTGGAAGAATTTAAAAAGATTTTATTGGATAATGTTGAGACAGCTGTTGACGGTGAACCTGAATAGAAGAAGCAATCAAAGAAAGGCACATGATGATTTAAAATTAAATAATTGTCACGAGTCAAACAGCGGTAAACCTATCATAGATTTACCGCTGTTTTTTGCTTTGTAATCCTGAAGAAGAAGTTCCAAATGAGAGCATATTTATGTATTCAATGTATATTATCTATGGTATAATTTTATTTAACATTGAAATAATAATAGGATTCCGGACTTTGTTTAAGGAAACTGCTCTGACATGGGGATTAGTATGGCGTTTAAAAAAAACCGTGAAAAAGAGGATAAATTGTGGTACAGGCTGGACCTGTCGGCCATCGTGTATCCTGCATTGCAGCGGCAGGATTTCAGTTCTGTCTACCGTCTTTCCGCATTGATGAAAGAGAAGGTTGACCCGGAGAGACTGCAGGTGGCGCTTGACCATGTTCTGCCCCGCTTTCCGAGTTATAAGGTGGCGATCAGGAAGGGCGTGTTCTGGCGGTATCTGGAATATAACCAGCGTCCCGGACCTTTTGTGCAGGAGGATATCAAGAATCCCTGTATGCCGCTTCCGTTTCGGACGAAGAACAGATATCTTCTGCGAGTGTATTATTATGATAAGCGGATCTCTTTGGAGGTGCATCATTGTCTGGGAGACGGAAATGGCGGAATGTGCGTGTTTCATACGCTGCTGGCAGAATATTTAAGGTTGATGGGATATGAGATCCCTACGGGATATCTGGTTAAGGATATCCATGAAGAGCCTGACCCGGAAGAGACCGAGGATGCCTATGCGAGATATGCCCATGCGGAGGTACGTCCGCCGCGTCCTATGGAAAAAACATATCTGATACGGGGAACGCCGGAACCGTTTTACACATTAAATATGATCATTGGCGTGCTTTCGGCGAAAGAGGTGTATGAAAAGGCAAAGAAATACGACGCTTCCGTGACGGAATACTTAAATGCCGTGCTTCTTTATGCGTTATTACAGAAACAGAAGGATGACGGAGGCTATAAAAAACTGCCGGTAACCCTTGCCATGCCGGTAAATCTGCGTCGTTTCTTTCCGTCAAAGACGCTGAGGAATTTTATCACTATGGTATATCCGAGCATTGATCCGAGACTGGGGGAATATTCTTTTGAGGATGTTGTAAAACAGGTGCATCATTATATGCGTTATTATATCAGCGATAAATTCCTGCGCGGGGATATCACCACCAATGCCGCAACCCAGCGGCATCCATTGATCAGGGTGGTGCCGTTGTTTATCAAAGACAAAGTCGTAAGACAGTTTTATAAGATGGTACAGGATCGGAACTCTACTGCGGGACTGACTAATATGGGTATTCTGGCGGCGTCTGAGGAAATGAGGGAGCATATAGATCGTTTTGATATCTGTATGGGACAGCCTTTTTCCAAAAGAACAAATTGTTCCATCATCACTTTTGGAGATAGATTGTCGATCACATTTGCCAGCGTGATCAAAGAGTCCGATGCGGAAAAATATTTCTTCCGGTTTTTGGTGAAGGAGGGAATCCATGTCTGGATCGAGACCAATCGATAGGAGGCAGAAAGAATGTCTTATTGTGTAAATTGCGGTGTGGAGCTGGAGACTTCCATAAAAAAGTGTCCCCTTTGCAATACGATAGTAATTAATCCTAATGAACTGCAGACAGATACAGAGGCAGGCAACGGAGAACTGCCGTTTCCCAATAAAGTTGGGATCGTCGAACCCATTAAGCGAAAGGATCTGGCGGTTGTGATGACGGTGATCTTGGTCTGTACAGCCATTAGCTGTCTGTTGTTAAATTATCTGATGTGGAAGTCAAATCAGTGGTCATTGCTGGTGCTGGGTTTCTGCGTATTATTATGGGTGATGACTGTACCTCCACTGTTGATCCGCAATATGCGAAGACGTATTATGATGCTGCTAAATGGCGTTGCGGTGTGTATCTATATTGCGTTGATCGGCATTTTTACGGATTCTTCATATTGGGTAGTGGATCTTGGGATTCCCATTGCACTGATCGTACTGGTGTTGGTTGAAATATTTCTTACGGTGGCAACGTACAAGAAATCTTTTGGGGTATTGGCCTGTCTCTTTTTTATGGAAACCGCTGTGCTCTGTATTTCCATAGAACTTTTGGTGGATCATGCGTTTCAGCAGCCATTGGAGATCAAATGGTCTGCAATCGTACTGACGGTATGTACGGTCATTACGGTCGCGCTGGCTGCGATGTTTTCCAGAAGGCGCGTGCGCAATGAGATTAAAAGGCGTTTTCATCTGTAAAAGAAATTTTAAATAAAAAGGGACATTTAGGAGGAAAAGTAATTGAAAAGCAAGGTAATGATATTATTATTAGCGGGACTTATGGTGATTGGCAGTTTAAGCGGCTGCGTCTCTGCGTCGAATGATGAAGCTGAAACATTATCGCGGGCGGCGGTGGAAGAAGTGAATGCTATGAAAGAAGCAGAAGCAAATGAGCTTTATGAAGCAGGGCGCGCATGTCTGTATGGTTTGGATGGAATGGAAATCAATCTGGAGGCCGCGCGTACCAATTTTGAACGAGCAGTAGAACTGGGAAAAACAGAAGCGAACTTTTTCTTGGGAGTGTTGTACGATTGGTATATTTATCCTGAACAGGACTATGAAATGGCAAGAGCATATTATGAAGAATGCGGAGATGATCCATATGCACAGCTTGCACTGGGATTTTTGTATTATTATGGGGATGGTGTAGAAGAGGATAAAGAACGGGCGAAGGAATTATTTCAGTCGGTTATTGAGCAAGGTTATGTTGAGGGGTATTTTGGTACTGGCTGCTTTTTAGCAGATGATGGGGAGTATGAGGCGGCAATGGAGGATTATATCAAAGCTTCAGAGGGAACGGAACCTATCTTTACTAGAACTGCAATGAATAATATTGGATGGGCGTATTGTCACGGAGACGGAGTAGAACAGGACTATGCACTGGCAATGGAATGGTATGAAAAAGCAGCAGATTTAGGTGATATTAATGCAATGCTTAATATTGGAAATATGTATAGTGAAGGAAACGGAGTAGAACAGGACTATACACTGGCAATGGAATGGTATGAAAAAGCAGCAGATATAGGTGATGCAACTGCAATGAATAATATTGGAACTATGTATTATAATGGAGACGGAGTAAAACAGGACTATGCATTGGCAATGGAATGGTATGAAAAAGCAGCGGATTTAGGTAATGTAAGTGCAATGAATAATATTGGAGCAATGTATTTTTACGGAGACGTAGTAGAACAGGACTATGAAAAGGCTTTAGAGTGGTTTGAAAAAGCGGCAGATTTAGGTTCTGAAGCTGCCGAAACAAATGCGGAATATATCAGACAGCTTATATGGGAGGAAAAGTAATTGAAAAGCAAGGTAATGATATTATTATTAGCGGGACTTATGGTGATTGGCAGTTTAAGCGGCTGCGTCTTTGCGTCGAATGATGACGCTGAAACATTTGTGAGGCAGGCGGTGGCAGAAGATGCTGCCAGACAGGCTGAGGAAGATGCTGCCAGACAGGCAGAAGAAGAGGCTGCTGCGAAAGAAGCTGAAGCAAATGAGTATTATGAAGCAGGGTACGCATATTTGCATGGTCTGGATGGAAAGGAAGTCGATCTGGAGGCTGCATATTCCAATTTTGAAAAAGCAGCAGCTTTAGGTGATGCAGTTGCAATGAATGAAATTGGGTATATGTATGATTGGGGAAACGGAGTGGAACAGGACTATGCGATGGCAATGGAATGGTATGAAAAAGCAGCAGCTTTAGGTAATAGAGCTGCAATGAATAATATTGGATTTATGTATGATTGTGGAAACGGAGTGGAACAAGACTATGAAGTGGCAATGGAATGGTATGAAAGGGCAGCAGATTTAGGGAATCCAACTGCAATGAATAATATTGGAGCGTTGTATCATGACGGATGCGGAGTGGAACAGGACTATGAAGTGGCAATGGAATGGTATAAAAAAGCAGCAGATCTGGGCGATGTAAATGCAATGATCAATATAGGATATATGTATCGAGAAGGAGACGGAGTAGAACAGGACTATGCGATGGCAATGGAATGGTATGGAAAAGCAGCAGAGCTAGGTGATGCAA
>DLOP01000146.1:32484-39887 GCA_002478505.1 Lachnospiraceae bacterium UBA7481 | reverse complement strand
GAGTGGAACAGGACTATGAAGCGGCAATGGAATGGTATGAAAAGGCAGCAGATTTAGGTAATACAAGTGCAATGTATAATATTGGATGTATGTATCTGTACGGAGCCGGAGTAGAACAGGATTTTGAAATGGCATTGGAGTGGTATGAAAAAGCAGCAGATTCAGGTAATGCAAGTGCAATGAATAATATTGGAAATATGTATTACAATGGATACGGAGTAGAACAGGATTATGAAGTGGCATTAGAGTGGTATAAAAAAGCGGCAGATCTAGGTTATGCAAATGCAATGAATAATATTGGATTTATGTATGATTTAGGAATCGGAGTAGAACAGGACTCTGAAACGGCTTCAGAGTGGTATGAAAAAGCGGCAAATCTAAGTAATTAAACTGCTAAAAAATGGAATAAAGACTAATATATACTGTTTTTTTTCGGTTATATATGCTATAATAGCTGCAAAGGAAAATAAGCTATAATCTCTATAATGCGGAGGATGTCTATGAAAGGAATCATTAAAAATCATATATCCCGCCGGCTGTTGGCTGTTGCTCTGGCGGCGTTATTATTTGTATTTCCCGTAATGCAGGTCGATGCAGGGGAGTATACGGGTTCCAATGTTGTTACGAATAATATCCATGACCATGAATATACCTCTAACGGCCGTGTGCCTAACAGTTATTTATACAACAACGGGGATGGTACGTTTTCCAGAGTTGAGAACATGGGGGACATCATTCTTGTGGAGAGGTACAATACCGCTTATAAGCTGGTGCAGCAGAGAACAGTAGGATTTGAACTTAGTATTTTTGGCGGATTTTATGCCGGCCAGAATTATAATTATCTGATCTTCGGGCAGCAGAATATGGAGCAGAACGATAAGGTGGAGTGTATCCGTATCGTCAGATATTCAAAAGACTGGGTAAGACTCGGCAGCGTTGCGGTAACCAACTGCAATACGACGATTCCTTTCTGCCAAAGCGGTGTCGATATCTGCGAGAATGGCAATTATCTTTATATTAAAACTGCGCATCAGACGTATATGGATAAAAACGGTATGTACCATCAGGCAAGTATGATGATCACTTATCAGAAAGATAACAATCAGGTCAAGGCGGTACAGTGCGGACTGCCCGGTTCTGTTTATGGAGTAATGGAGAATCCGGCGGCACAGTATATTGATGCGACAGGCGGTACGATTACGACTGTGGAGCATAGTCCTGCGCCTTCAGGGAGCATGACGGTAAGCAGATATAATATTGTCTCTTCCAACGGGATCCCTAATCATAACTATGCATGTTCTCAGGTCAGTCCCCTTTCCGCTGTCGGTTCGGGTGCGACACTGGGAGGTTATGAAGTGTCCGGTCAGTATTATCTTGTGGCGGGAAGCACCGGTTCACTGGATGGGCTTTCCTCTAATCAGAATGTATTTATTGCGGCGGTTCCCAAAAGCTCGTTTTCCAATTCCGCAGTAAAGCTTTCTTTCATGACCGGATATGCTTATGGTGAATTAAAAACGGTGGGATGTCCGTATCTGGTAAAGATCAACTCGGAGCAGTTTGTTGTGATCTGGGAGACAAAATCAGGATATTCGGAGCTGGAGGAAGTTTCTTATGTATTTATCAACGGTGCGGGACAGATGACCAGCGAAGTCAAGACGATGCATGGATGTCTTTCAGACTGTCAGCCCATTGTATTTAATAATCAGGTGGTATGGTATGTGACGAATGGCGCGGCTATGAAGATATATACGCTGCCTTTGTCGGACAATAAGCCGTCAGGCTCGGGCGGTCAGACTGTGGTGAATACAGGAGGAAATATATATCAGGGAGTTGATTATTCCGCTGTATTTGATTTTGGCTATTATATCAGCCGTTATCCGGATATGAGGATCTTCTTCGCCAATGATCAGGCAGGCGCGCTGCGTCACTTTGTTACAACCGGTATGGCGGAAGGAAGACAGGGCTGCGAGAATTTTGACGTGAATATTTACCGTCATAATTATCCGGATCTGCAGGCAGTATTCGGAAACGATCTCGGCCGCTATTATATGCATTTTATAACGAATGGAAATGTGGAGGGCAGAAACGCCCGAACAAAAATAAGGTAAAGGAAGGGGTGCTTAAAAATGGGAACACAGGAATCTGTAATTGAAAGGGTGCGAAAGATGGTCGAGGAATCATCCAAGATCGTTGTACTGACAGGTATCGGAACGGTGATTGAAAGCGGCGGAGAAAATATCTGGTCTTCGAGAGAGTGCTACCGTCTGGAAGGGCTCTATCATAAGACGCCGGATGAAATGATGAACGTAGGATTCTATAGCGCCAGAAAAGACAAGTTTTTTGAGTTTTATAAAAATGAGATCATTAACAAGGAATATGAACCGGCATCCCTATATAAAGATATAAAGCGTCTGGAGGATCAAGGAAAGCTGCGAATGCTGATCACACAGAATTATTATGCATTGGCGGAAAAGGCAGGCATTGAAAATGTGATTCAATTGCATGGCGACGTTCATAATAACTGGTGTCCGCACTGTGGCAAAAAGTTCACGGTGGATTATATGAGATCTGCTAAGGCAGTTCCGTTATGTGATGAGTGTGATTCTGCAATTCGTCCCGGCATCCGCCTGTTTGGGGAGAATATTGCCAATAATCTGATGACAGAGGCGGTCAATGCCTGTGAGGATGCCGATATGATCCTTGCGCTGGGAACTAATATGTACGATAATATGGTCAAATTCTGCACAGGCAATTATAAGGGCGGTAAGCTGGTTCTGATTACGAAGGAAGAACATTATATGGATAAATACGCGGATTATGTGATTCATGACACGGTCTGCGAGGTATTGCCGAAGATCATTAAATAATGTAAGGATAATTAAAAAAATATTTTAAAATATTCTAAATGGTTCATGGAGATTATTGCAGGATAGGTACAGACGCCATTAATGGGGAATGGTGGAGGGAATTTATGGAGGAAAAGATAACAGGACAGGTAACGGGGCTGCCGGAGGGGATACCGGGAACGGCTCAGATCCGTAAGATCACATCCTATATGGATAGTATGGAGCTTTTAGAGCTGGCGGCTAAGCTGGCGGAGAGCGGGTATGAGAAGAAACTTTGGAGTGTCCTTTCGCGTGTCTATAGTGAAAAAAAAGGATTTCAGGGCATCTACCAAGATGGGATCGAGGAGCCGTTAGAGCGGATCCTGTCATCAGATATGCCTGCGGAATTGAAGCTGCAGACGTTTACCTCCTTTGTCCTGCCCCAGAAGGTGAAGCCGTCGGACGACATTATCGAGAAACTGCTGCGTGGATGTGCGGTGAAAAGAATCAATATTGCCGCATATTTTCTTATTTGTTATGACTGCGGTACGGAGCACTATCAGCAGATATTACATAATAAGGCATTGCTTCATGTCTATGTGAGAAATGCCAAGCCTGATCAGATCATAGATTTTTATCAGACGATCCTCCGGCAGGAGAAGAAGGAGACAATTACCCAGTCCATACGGCAGTTTCGGCATACAAGAAGACATCTGAAATATCAGAATCAGGATGAAGCGAAAGTCAGGGAATTTACCGAATTGATCTTTCAATCGAAGGAGGTGTTCTTTACCACGAAGCTGCTGGCTTGTCTGACTTTTGACATACCGGAAAGATTTCTGCCGAAAGGGAAAGAACTGTATGATATCCTGAAGATCTCAATCAATTATGAAGAACGGATTACCAAGGATTTTGTGGAGCATTATCATATCCGGTTTGACTGCTCAGATCTGGCGATGTGCCGATATTATCTGGGCAATAAAAAGACGACTAAGGAAAAGGTGCTGGTTGCTAAATTTGCTGCGCATCTGGTAAAAGTCAGGGATGAGGCGGAACAGAAAAAGCTGCTCCATGCTGCATTTAAGAGGGGCGGATTGTTCCGGTTATATGCAGGATGTATGCAGGACGGCGGAGTCAATGGGGAAAAGCAGTGGAGATATCGTTATTCGGAAGAAGATATCGCATGGTGCGCTGAACTGCCAGGATTTGGCGGCAAGTAAAGTAAACAAATGTATTGAAAACAGCCGCTTTCTGATATATAATGAATAGACAAAATTGGCTGATGATATGCTATGGGTTTGAGAAGAACTATAGGATGAAATGAATCTGTATCGTGTGAAAAACGGCATTTGAAGAAAAGGAATAGGTACTAATGAATAGAAAGATAGGTACGAAGCTAATATTAGCGCTGTTGCTGGCGGTGACGCTCAGTATTTCTGTAGGAGCCATTCAGGGTCATGCAGCGTCGGCGCGGACGGTAAGAGATATTTTTGATGCAAAATATTATGCGGATACATATTCTGATGTATACGCTTTGTTTGGTTATAACAGGGATATGTTATACAATCATTTTATGACGCAGGGAATTTACGAAGGCAGGTGTGCAAGCACTTTGCTGGATGTTGCGCAGTACCGCAGGGAGAATCCCGATTTGAATGCTATGTTTAAGAATGACTGGGATGCTTATGTGGCGCATTATTTTACCCGCGGGATCTATGAAGGGCGCGATCCCGGAGTGTCGGATGAGCCTGTTTTGATGGAAACCATACCGGAAAATACAATAAGTTCCAACGTTACAGATAAAATGATCGATGATTTTTATTCTAATTCCGTATTTGTCGGTGATTCGGTTATGTTGGGATTTCGCAATTACGCGATGAAGAATGCGGATACCTATCTGGGAGAGATCCAGTTTTTGGCATCGGGAAGTTTTTCTGTAAACAACGCACTGCAACCGCCAAGTTCCACCAGCACGCATCCTATCTATAACGGGAAACAGCGTTATATTGAAGAATCGATTGCTCTTATGAAGGTAGACCGTGTATTTTTATTCTTTGGCATCAATGATATAGCCCTTGCGGAATTACCGGATGTCTGCGATAAATACGCGGAGCTGATCGGCAGGATTCAGGAACAAAGCCCGGATGTAGAGATCTATATTATCAGCGCAACCTATACGATCGAGGGTATGGGCGGCAAAAAACTGAATAATGAGAACCTTGCTACGTTGAATACGATGATGCAGGAGAGGGCTTCTGAAAATGGCTGGGGATATATAGATATTATGAGCGCGTTGGATGACGGAAAAGGAAATCTGGCTCAGGAGTATTGCAGCGATGGACATCTGCACCAGAATACCGCCGCTTATGACGTCTGGTCGGAGGTGCTGCGCGAGTATGCGAGGACGCAGCTGGAAGATACACTGGAAAATATAGATGAAGATTAGAGGATACGATGGATGAAAAAGAATCAGATCTTAAAAA
The DNA here is from genome assembly GCA_002478505.1 of Lachnospiraceae bacterium UBA7481. Lineage (GTDB taxonomy): Bacteria > Bacillota > Clostridia > Lachnospirales > Lachnospiraceae > NK4A136. Next base: position 34,579 of record DLOP01000146.1, on the reverse strand, counting down.
TGTTTATGATAACAATGGCAGCGGCATTTGTTTTATGCGGCTGTACGACACAGGGCAGTGATGGACCGACTTCCGTATTTGTGGCAGTTGGCGGCAATGATGATGAGAACGGTCAGGATGGAACTGAGACAGACGGTTCCGAAGTGAATTCAGCAGATACGCAGGTTGAGGATCCTGCCGGCGGTGAGATTACCCCTGAAACAGTAAAAAGCTGTGAAGAGATCTATGAGGAAATTGCAGCATCAGTTGAACTGCAGTCGCCCATGGTTGTGCCGGAAGCTTTTGTAGCTAATTATGGAATTGATTTTTCAACGATTGACGATTATATTTTTGTGATGTCGGAATTGTCAACCAGCGTGGAAACGGTCGCTATTTTTAAATCTGGAGATGCGGCTGCCAGAGAAAGCGTATCTGCGGCGCTGCAGACGTTTGCTGACGGAAAACGGGCGGAAATGGAGAATTACCTGCCGGAGCAGTTTGATATTGTAGATCGGAGTTCAGTAAAGACAAGTGGAGATTATGTTTATCTGGTCATTTCTGAGAATGCGGAAGCGATTGAAGAGATCATAGCAGCCTGTCTGCCATAAACCGGGGAGGCAGCGATGGTATTTAGCAGTATTCCGTTTTTATTCTTTTTTTTACCAATATGCTTAGTGCTATATTATGCGGTTCCATTTTCTTTGAAAAATGGAATCCTTCTTATATTCAGCCTGTTATTTTATGCATGGGGAGAGCCGGTCTATGTCTTACTGATGCTGGCTGCGGCGGCGGTAAGTTTTATCGGCGCGCTTCTTATGGAACGTTTTGGAACGACGCAGGGAAAACGCCGTTTCTTTTTTGTCTTAACGCTGATACTGAATCTCTCGGCGCTTTTGTTTTTTAAATATACGGATTTTGCGATCTCTACTGTCAACAGCCTGTTCCACACGGATGTTCCGCTTTTGGGATTGGGACTTCCGGTGGGGATCAGCTTTTTTACTTTTCAGATGATGAGTTACAATATTGACCTCTATCGCAGGGAAGTAAAATTGGAACGGAATTATCTGACATATCTGATGTATGTTTCCATGTTCCCGCAGCTGATTGCGGGACCGATCGTGCGTTTTTCCACGGTCAGCGAGGAGCTGCATCAAAGGAAAATAGACTGGACCGGCTTTCGGGATGGAATGCTTCGGTTTATGCAGGGGCTGTTTAAGAAAGTCCTGATCGCCAACCAGATCGGCATGATGTGGCAGGAGATCCAGCAGCTGGCACAGCTGCAGGTCTCAGTAGCGGAAGCATGGCTGGGGGCGGCGGCATTTACGCTGCAGCTTTATTTTGATTTCAGCGCATATAGTGATATGGCGATTGGGATCGGTTGGATGCTGGGATTTCATTTTCCGGAGAACTTTAAGTATCCGTTAAGCGCGGTCTCTGTGACCGATTTCTGGCGACGCTGGCATATCTCGCTGTCTACCTGGTTTCGGGATTATGTCTATATTCCGTTGGGCGGAAACAGGGGAGGCATCGTGCGGCATCTGCGCAATATACTGATCGTATGGATGCTGACAGGACTATGGCATGGCGCAGCGTGGAATTTTGTGTTGTGGGGGCTTTATTACGGGTTACTGCTGCTTCTGGAGAAGTATGTCTGGGGGAAAGCGTTGGAGAAATTGCCGGTGATCCTGCGTCATCTGTATGCGTTGTTGATCGTGGTGGTCGGGTTTGCTATCTTTTCCTTTGACGATATGGGGGCATTGAAGCATTATCTGTGCGGGATGTTCGCAGGCAATGGGGGAGCGCTTCTGGGAACGGATTTCCTCTGGCATATCAGAAATTACGGGGCGGTGTTATTGACCGCTGTACTGCTGGCGTTTCCTGTTTATCCGAAGATCCTTGCTTTTGGAAAAAAACATGGGGAGAGAGCACGGGCGGTATGGACAGCCGCCGGGATGATAGGATATCTGCTGTGTTTTTTGTTGACGGCAGCATGTCTGGTCAGTGATACTTATAATCCGTTTTTGTATTTCCGTTTCTAAGTTTTGCAATTAATTAAGATGATTTGGGTGTCAAAAGGTACCTTTTAAATTTTGAGGCGGCAAGCTGCACAAATAAT